>JAGXNR010000070.1 GCA_019894875.1 Promethearchaeota archaeon
ATTCATACCTGCCATATTTGCATCATCAATTACTTTCCATCCAGAAGCAATACCCTCTTCTAAGATCCTGCATCCCTCATTTAGCTGAATGGCTAGAAAAACCCCAGGATTTACTAATCCCGCTTTTTTGATACTAGAAAAATCTGGTTGTGGTCTTCCCTTAGTCCAATCATAATATCCTTGACCAGTTTTTCTGCCTAATTTTCCTTCATTAAACATTTTTGTGACTACTTTACCTGGTCTGAAGTCTTCATGCAATGTATCAGCATAATAATTTCGAACATGAAATCCCGTATCGATTCCCGTGTAGTCCGATAAGACAAGAGGACTCATTGGACCTCGCGATCCGAAGTCAGCATCTAATGACTCAAAAGGAATTCCCTTTTCTAGGCAAGTGTCGAGCAGATAATTCATATAGATACCACCTGGGGCATTCAACCTATTCACAATGAAACCAGGCCGATCTTTCAAGACTTTCGCAACATATCTGTCACCTCTAAGACAGGGTAAACTTGCGCTTACTTTCATGCCAATTTCCATTGCTTCTTCAGAAGATTTCTCACCAGCAATAACTTCTATCAATCTCATTAAAGGAGCTGGATTGAAAAAATGCATACCGATACATTTATCCTCTCTATTTGTGGCAGTTGCCATTTCAGTTATAGACATTGTAGAAGTATTTGAAGCAATTACCGCATGAGAAGGAGCGTTATCATCGCAGGTTTTGAATATTCTTTTCTTGACATCCATATCCTCAACGACGGCTTCAATAATCAAATCAGCATCTTTCACGGCAGAAAGATCTAAGTTTGTCTTCATTCGTGCTATGATTTCTGCTGCTTTTAATACTCCTTTTGATTCAAGTTTTGTAAGTCCACCTTTTATGCTTTCAACAGCTTTATCGATGAATTCCTGTTTAATATCAACGAGTGTTACGTTATAACCTGCCATTAAAGAAACTTGGGCAATTCCATTACCCATTAATCCAACACCGATTACAACTATATTTTTAACATCCATTTTTTTCACTCTCAATCTTTAATAATTTGAAATTATATTAACAGTAAAAATAAATTAAAAAAAAAAATAAGGTTTGCTTATTTTAAAAATCCATAAGCATTTTTAAGACGCTTTTCTGCGACATCAACTACATCATCAATGATGGTTTTGACATTTTCAAGGCTCTTAATAACTCCAATGCTTTGACCTAGTAAGACAGCGCCAGAAGTTGTATCTCCTTTATAAGCAGCCTCATATGCCATTCCCTCCTTAATAAAATCCTGCTCAGACATTGCTGCTTCTTCAGCCATCTTCGATTCTTTATCTGCAACAAGCCCATGATGTAGTGAATATTCATTCCTCCATAAACGAATTGGACCTAAAGCACCTGTTACCAATACTGTATCTTGAGCTTTAGCTGGCGGAACTATCTCCTTATATTCTTGAGAAAATTCACTATCTTTCGAGGCAATAAATCTAGAGCCCATTGCAACAGCTCCAGCACCCATAGCTAAAGCCGCAGCAAGACCTTCACCTGTTGCAAAACCACCACAGGCTACTATTGGGGTATCAGGATGTTTCTGTGCAACCTGTTGCAATAAAACCAAGGTACTAACTTTTTCATATGATTGATGTCCTCCACCTTCTCCTCCAGTAACAACCAAACCATCCACATTTGTGGCAACACACTTATCAGCAAGCCATAAAGCTGGTGCTACATGAAAATGTTTAATTTGCGAGCCACTTTCTTTCAATTTTTGGTAATCCTTTGACATTGGCAATGTTTTTGAAGAACCTGCGCTAGTAATAGCATAAACACATTGTTCTTTTACCCTCTGATTCTCCATAATGAACTTTGGAATTTCTGTAACTAGTGCCCCGGCTGCAATTTCTCTTCTTGATGTGCGTATGTTAAACCCAAAGGGTTTGTCAGTATGCTCAACCACTTTCAGCATATTTTCCTTCATTATGTTAATAGGATTCTTTCCTGCCTGATAATCACTTATTAATGCGCTGTGACTTAGCACGCCAAGACCGCCTGCTTCTGAAACTGCAATAGTTAGTTCGGTTGTATAGAATGGGCCCATTGGAGCGGCAATAATAGGGTGTTTAATCCCTAACATTTTAGTAACATTTGTTTCTAATACCATTTTTGTTTTCACTTTGTTTTTTTTCTGAATTTATATTCTTAATAAATTAGATAGAGAAATATTTTGTAATGTAAATATTTTTACTTTCAGTATTGATCTTCCAACATTCTTCTATTAAAATAGGAAACAATTTGAAAGAAAAAATGATTTTGAATTGGAAAAATTATTATAGTTTACGAGCTAATTTTATACAATTGCGAGATATGGATTTTATTTCTTAAAGGAGCTGAATGGAGTGGAAAAAAATAATAACGATTTAAGGGTTGTAATCTATGGTATCGGCGGAATAGGTGCTACTCTTGGAGGATGGCTAACGCAAAAAAATAATAATGTTTACCTATTGGCGCGTGGGGAAAATGCTAAAGCGCTTAAAAGTAATGGGTCAATTCTTAAAAATATTGTAAGCGATAGTTCTGAAACTATAGTAGTAAAAGTGATTGAAGATTTAAATGAAATCGCTAATATAGATGTCGTAGTAATCACCGTTAAAAATTATGACGTAGAAAAAGTCGCGAAGGATATTTCCGAAAAGTTAGGAGACAATCCCATAGTGGTAGGGCTACAAAATGGCTTTGAGAATCAGAGAATTTTACCAAAATATTTTACGAAAATTGTGTATGCTGTTGTGGTGCAATCTGGTTGGGTAGATAAACCAGGAATATTTGGGACTAGAGGTAAGGGACACCTAACTCTCGGCACTCCTGAGAATAAAAATCCAGAAATTGCAGAAAAAGTTGCTAAAATTTTAACTCCTGGAATCCCAACAATAACAACACAAGAATTTCAAGATGCTGCTCATTCAAAATTAATAATAAACCTTTCAAATGCAACCTTTACCCTAATAAGTTCTGAACTTAAAGATGATGATTCCATCTTCAAGCTGTGGAATATTTTTATGAACGTATACCTGGAAGGTGTGAAGGTAGTAAAAGCAGCCGGGTATAAAGAGTATAAATTGAAAGGGTTGCCTTCTTGGGATGTAATGGAAATGGGGAAAAACCTCGAGAAAGCAACAGCTATAAATAATTTCAAGCGGAACCTTAAATATTCATGGTTTAATAGTATGGCTCAAGATATGATTCATCGAAAAAAAAATCAATCTGAGCTTGAATCCCTCACAGGATATTTGATACAATTAGCAGATTCGTTTAATATTGAAATTCCCTATAATAGAGTAATTTATGAGCTTAGTGAACAACAGTTTAAGAAGAAACCTTATCAACCTTTACCTGTTGAAACAATATGGGAAGAAATCAATAAGAATCTAAATAATGGTTAGAAATGATTATTAATTACTAAAAATTCCATTTTATAAAATTTATATGAGGAACAAAGATGAATGAAATTAAAGCAACTCGAATTTTGGGAGCACCTAAGGCTGAATTTACTAATCCTATAAAGGATGTTTATACTGCCCGTTTACCAATAGCAGGATGTGCGTGGGTAGAAACTACCGAGGGTGTTGTTCTGATAGATACTATAGCAAGAGTTGATGTAGGAAGAGAAGTATTTAAAAAAATTGAGGGATCAATTAAATATATAATTTACACACACGGACACGGAGATCATGTTGGGGGAGCTGCTGCTTATTTAAAAGATAATCCGGAAATTATTGCTAGCGAATATTTACCAGATCGATTCGATAAATATAAAATGCTTGCACCTTACAGAGCTCACATAACAGCCGTGCAATTCAATATTCCCGAAATTGTTAGTACTCCTGAATTTGTGTATCCTACTAAAACATTTTTAGGGGACATGACAATAAAACTAGGTGATAAAACCTTTGAGCTTCATGCAGTTCGAGCAGAAACCGATGATGCGGTCTGGGTGTATATTCCCGAACTTAAAGCTGCGTTTATAGGGGATCTAGTCATAGCAGGTTTACCAAACGTGGGTAATCCATGGAAACCTACCCGTTTCGCTTTGGATTGGGCAAGAGCTTTAGAAGATGTAAGAGCTCTCAACCCTGAGCATGTGTTTTGTAACGGCGCGGGTTATTATTATACAGGGGAGAGAGCACTAAAAATTTTAGATTTGAACATAGCTGCGATTCGAAATTTGCATGATCAAGTGGTCGAACACATCAATAAAGGGACCCACATTACTGATATGATTCATGAGATTAAACTCCCAGAACACCTTGCAAAGGATCCATACTTGAGACCATTATATTCGAGGACAGAATTTTTTGTATTTAACGTGTATCGCTGGTATCATGGCTATTTTGATGGTAATATTGCCCACCTCTTACCAAGACCAGAAAGAGAAGTTATGGGGGAGCTTAACAAGCTTATTGGTGACCCTGAGAAAATTATAAAAAGAGCCAAAGAACTCTTAGACAAGGATCAGGCGCAATTAGCATTAGAAGTCTTAGATGTCTTAATTCAAGCAGATCCAGAAAATATTGAAGCAAGACGGGTACGGATTGAACTATTAAAGAAACTTGGTGCTAATGATTATTGCCTAATGTCTCGAAATGCGTGGGTTTATTACATCGATAAAGATCGGAAATATATAGATTCAAAATCAAAGAAAAAATGAGATTTAATTATGGTAGATAAAGATTTTTTACTCCAAAAAATTTGGGGGAGCTGGACTGGTAAAATCGCGGGTGGTACCTTTGCAATGCCTGTTGAGGGAAAAAATCGCAATTACATTACTAATTTATATCCTCCTTTAAGCGGATGGAGCAAGCATCATAGTCAAGCTGTAAATGATGATGAACAATATGAATTGATATCTTTATTAGCTTTAGAAGCATTAAGCGATGATGAATTCGCAAATCGACTAAAAGCTGGGACAATTTTTGAGCCAGAATTTCTTGGATCATATTGGTTGAAGTATTTATTACCTCAGTATGTGTTTACAGCAGAAAAAGCCGCATATGAAAATGCCAAAAATGGAGTTCCTTGGGAACATGCAGGGGATTATGTTTATGAATATGATGGTAAGGTCAATGGAAATGAATTTGCTGATTGGATTGGAGCACAGATGAAGGGAGAATTATATGGAATGTTACTCCCTGCATGGGGTTGGTATGATGCAAAAGGAGAAAAAAAAAATCCTAAAGATGATCTTGAAATATTAAAACATTGCTTGGACTTATCGCTCCAAGATGCATTGATAGCTCACAGAGATGTTGGAATCGTAGGAGAATTATTTATCTCAGCTATGATTTCAGTTGCAATAACACACAAGCAATACGAATATAAAGAAGAAATTAAATTCCCCGAATCAGAAATTTCTAAATGGGAGATTGATTCAAATAGTCCCAAAGGTTTTAAGGTAGAAAAAGAAAAATTTGATGGATTTTCGCAGCAAATTAATCAGATTGGGATTTGTTCTGAAACCATTATACGTGATATTAAACGTATTAAAGCAGTTTTGTTAGAGTTTGCTTCTCTAATAGACTCAATTTCAGTGGAAGATGTTATATTATATTTTAGTTTCATAGATCCAATAATCGATAATTTCATAAATAAGCCGGATTCAAGTGATTGGGTAACAGTTTGGAAGATTTGTAATGGTTTATGGTGGGATTTTGAAGGAGATATGATAAAAAATGCAATTCCCAAATTTAAAGATTATCCGATTATACTTGAAAAAAGGTTACAGACAATTCGTTTTAGCAAAAATGTTCATACATTATTCAATAATTCTGCAATTGTAATAGGTTTATTATATGGAGATGGTGATTTTATGCAGACAGTACGTATTAGTACCGATTGTGGATGTGATACAGATTGCAATGCAGGGAACGCGGGAGCCATTATTGGAGCATATCTTGGTCAGGATTTAATTCCATCATATGCAAAACGTTTTATTCGAGGAGAAATAATTCCAGGTCTTAAGGAATGGTCAGATAAATCGTTACTCAACTTAAGCCAAAGAACATTGACGCAAGCACTTCGATTCGAAACACTAAAAAAATCGTTGGAGTGATCTTTCCTTGAACATTAAAAGATTCCAGATAGAATCTGATTTTGTACCCAGTCCAGTAGAATATGATGTGTTATTTCCTAAAGGATATGAAAATTCTGATAAAACTTATCCTCTTATGTTATTCCTGCATGGTGGGGGAAACCAAGACAGTAATTTTCTTAATCTTATAGGTCCAGTTATTTGGGATATATGGGAAAAAAAGATGGTACCTGAAATGGTGATTGTAACTCCCAATTGCAGTCGCTCTCTTTACATGGATTATAGAGATGGCTCAGAAAAATGGGAATCATTCATAATCCAGGAATTATTACCTTTCCTTCAAAAAGAATATAGAATTGCTCCTGAGGTGAATAACACATTCATTGGAGGTATTTCTATGGGTGGGTTAGGCTCCCTTAGATTAGGGTTGAAGTATCTTGACAAATTTAGAGCTATTGTATCATTCGAACCAGGAATTGAACCTGCTTTTGAATGGAAGGAAGTAAAGACTATTGATAAGTTTTATCGACAAAAAGATTTCATGGAAAAAGTATTTAGTTCTCCGATTGATGAAGATTATTGGAATAAAAATAACCCTGCTTATATTGTTAGAGAAAACGCTGACAAAATACGCAATTCTGATATAAAGATTTATCTTGAAGTGGGTACAGAGGATTTTTTTGGTCTTTTTAGAGGAGCTGAATTTTTACATAGAACTCTGTTTGATAGTAATATTCGTCATGAATTTCGGTATGTGTATGGAGCTGATCACTTAGGTGCCTCATTCAGAGACCGGATCAGTAATGGATTTTCATTTCTAAACCGGATTATTAATCCCTTGGAAGAACCCCCAAATGTGATAAAAGCACGAGATTTTTTTCTTCAGATGAAAGAAAATGCACTTCGAAAAAATGGGAATTAATCCATACTAATTTCTAAAGGATTCGTACAGTTAGGACATGGAAAATATCAAACTATTTCTTATTTACTTTTTAAAAATTTTATTAATGCTTGATGAATTCTTTAAAACAAACAATATAATGAAAAGATCGTGGTTTTTTAAAGCTGTAAGCTTTATTCGACCTTACAAAAAAATATAAAAAAAAAGTTAAGTGTGTTTGAATGGGATTAGTTAATGGTGGAGCCTTGTTTGGCAAGGCATTAGCAAATGAAGGTGTTGAAAAGGCGTTTACTCTAGTTGGTGGGCATATCATGCCGATTCTCCATGGAATGCGAAAAGAAGGAATTGAAATTACCGATATGCGTCATGAGTGTGCGGCTATGTACGCTGCTATTGCGTGTGCACGCGCTTCAGGGAAACCCGTTGTTGTCGTAACTACTGCTGGCCCGGGAGTGTTAAATACAGTCGCGGGAATGCTTGAAGCGGAAGGATGTTGTATGCCGATTCTACATATTGGTGGGGCGGCGTCTATGAATGGCATGAGAAAAGGTGAGTTGCAGGACCAACCGACACTAATTGTTCAGGAGAGCTGTTCCAAGTGGGCTCATAGGATCACCAACACCGCTAGTATACCGTATTTTGTTGCAATGGCATTCCGTCATGCCATGGATGGAACACCAGGACCAGTATATCTTGAAGCCCCTGTAGATCTTGTTTATGGGATGGTTGAAGAGGAGAAGGTTGAATTTCCTGTTAATTATCGAGCTAAAGCAATGCCTTGCGGTGATTCAAGTTTGATCGAATCAGCTGCTGAGCTTCTTATCAATGCTAAACGCCCAGCGATAACTATTGGAGATGGAGCACGATTTAGTATCGGTGATCATGCTGGCGATATTAAGGCTCTTTCGGATTATTTGAAGATACCTTTAAGTGCGGGTATTGCTTGCAAGGGATTATTCGGAAGTGAATATGAAAATCCGTTGTTAAAATCATACGGAATATGGCAAGCGGATGTAGTACTGAGTTTGGGGGGTCGATTTAACTTGGGTGTCGGATTCGGACGATTAATTCCCTCTGATGCTAAAATTATCCAGGTGCATACAGATTCGAAGCAAATAGGCTTCAATCTTCGAGCGGATATTGGTATCATAGGAGGTTCAGGTGCTGTAGCAAACCAATTGCTTAAGGCAGTTAAAAAGAAACAGGATAAACCAACAGTTGTTTCTTGGATTGGTTTGCCGAAAACCGGTGTTTTTGAGAACCTACCAGACAAATGTCGAACAGAAGGAAGCCCAGTTCATCCATCACGTTTGGTATTCGAAGTAGCGAAATTTCTTGCTGAAGAAGGTCGTGACTGGAACTTTGTAATTGATGGTGGTGACATCTCCATACATACTTGGGACTCTGGCACTGTAACAGCGCATCGTTCAGGTCAAATTTATACCTCCGGTCCTAGTGGCATGATAGGTATGGGTCCAGGTCAAGTTGTGGGGGCATGGGTTGCAAACCGTAAGCCAGTATTACTTTTAACAGGGGATGGTAGTTTCGGGTTCTATGCTATGGAAATGGATACGATGGCAAGACGTGGGATTCCCGTTGTGGTTGTAATTTCTAATGATGCAGCCTGGGGGATGATTCGATTAGATGAAAAGCACAATACACCTGAAGAAGTTGCAGCGCGTGGTCATTGTAATACTGAACTCTGCGATTCTGAAGGTCAGATTAGAGCGTATGAGTTGATGGCATCGATGTGGGGAGGATATGGTGAACTAGTTCGTGATCCTGAACAGATCATACCAGCTATTAAACAAGCAGCCGCCAATGGAAAACCATCGATTATCAACGTTGAAGTTGATCGAGAAGTGCTCTCGTCGTGGACCCAGAGGAATGCGGATGCTGCCGCCCTACGGAAATAATAAAGCTATTAAATCACGTTTTTATGAAAAAATAATAAAGAATATTTACTGATTTTTTTATTCTATATATTATATTTCCTATTTTGTTCGAATGAGTCGAGTATATTATTCATTCTGTTTTTAACTAACGCTTCCAACCATTCTCCTGTATCAGTCAAAATATAAAAAGAATCATCCTTAATAGCTTCAAAGACTATATCACCCACTTTTTCTCCTGAGATTCCTCTTTTTGTGGCACCTTGCCCAAACTGGGTAATTGTTGATTTGAACTCAGGATAATCTGTAAGAAATTTCATAACTCGTGATTGTCGATCGAGTATTTCAGGTTCAAGATTTTTTAACTCTTCTGGCCGATTTCTTGCACTTATTCCGAGATTCGTGAGTACCGCCCCAGGACAAAGAACTGAAACATTAATCTTAGAATTCACTACCCTAAGCTCATGATTTAATGTTTCTGAAATGGCAACAATTGCATGTTTTATAGGACCGTAAATCCCGTTAAGAGTATATGTTGTTAAACCCGCAATCGATGCAGTGTTAATAATACGACTTTCGAAATCTTGTCGACGCAATATTGGTAAGAAATTAACTATTCCGTGAATAACTCCCCATAAATTTACATTAATAATCCATTTCCAATCAGCTAGAGTGAAATCCCAAAGAACATCCCTTTTAGCAACTCCTGCATTATTAAATAACAGATGTACTTCACCAAACCTATCAATTGTTTTATCTGCTAATGATTTCACTTCCTCTAACTTTGAAACATCGGTAACCACAGATAACACATTACCACCTATGGAAGTTAGCTTTTTATCTGCTTGAGATAATGCTTCTGCTTCTATATCAGCAATAACTACTTTCATTCCCTCCTTAACTGCCCTTTTAGCAATTCCAAATCCAATTCCGCTAGCTGCTCCAGTGACCACAGCAACTTTATCTTTAAAATCTTTCAAAAATCTGAAGACACCTCATATGAAGAAATTTATTTATTAAATTAAAGAATAATTTGCTGACTAGATATTTAATACTTATATCTAACATTTTAGTTTGATTCCTTCACCTATTATTGAGACTAGAATAGACATTAGAAAGTTTAAATTTTAAATATAGAAACAGTATAAATTTTATTTAATCGAATATATTTTGAATAGATAATTAAAAAAAAATTAAATATATGAATATATGATTAAAAATGATACGTACAAAATTCCAAGAAATAATCGGGACAAAATATCCCATTATACAGGCTGGTATGGGGCCCTACGCAACAACAAAACTGTGTATTGCGGTAGCTAAAGAAGGTGGGTTAGGTTTAATCTCAACGATTGGCATGGCAGGTCCTGATGTTAATTTTATACCTGAAGAAGATCGAAAGTTTGATTTTGGGGTTGGTGGTAGTCCTAAAAATGTCTTAAAACAGACGATTAGATATGTCTATGAAAGACTTGAAGATTATCCTGATGCTAAATTTGGTGTTAATATTCCAATTGCTAAAGAATTTACAATGGTATCAAAACAGTTTATGCTAGCAATCATCGAAATTTTTGAAGAAAGCCCTGAAGTAAAGAAACAGCTAAGAGTTATGGTTACATCCGCTGGAGATCCACTTCCCTGGGCTATTGATGCTAAAGAAAAGGGTTCAAAAAGAGCGTTCCTTGAAGTTAAAAAAGAATTACCTTCTATCATATGGTGTCAAGTATGCCCAAATGTAAGAGGAGCAAAGAGAGCTGAAAGATCTGGTGTAGATGTAATCATAGCATCAGGAAGAGAAGGAGGAGCTCATTGTGCCTGGAGAGACACATCTTCTATGGTTCTTCTCCCGGAAGTAGTTAGAACGGTTAATTTGCCCGTAGTCGGAGCAGGAGGTTTTGCTGATGGCGCATCATTAGCGGCAGCTCTTGCCCTAGGAGCCATTGGTGTACAAATGGGTACCAGATTTATCGCTACTGTAGAAGGTGATTTCGAGCAAATGTGGAAAGAACAACTAGTAAAGGCTACAGAATTTGACACAATTGTGGGAAGAGGTATATTTGGACCTATGAGGTTCTTAATTAATCGTGCTTCTCTTGAGGTTATTGATGAAACTATTAAAGGAGCTTCAGATCTTTATCGCGGGAAGCCATGTCCATCTACAGACGAAATCCGTATTTTAGAAGAAAAAGGATTTAGGAAACTAATAGATGAAGACGAAAATGCAAGTCTTATGAACGCAGGTGTTGTTACAGGTAGAATCCATTCAATCCCAACCGTTCATGATTTAATTCAAAGTACTATGATTGAAGCAGAAGAAATAATATTAGGAATGTCTGAAAATTTAATAAAAGAAGAAAATCCAATAGTGGAGTGATAAAAAATGAAAGAATTAAAAGAATGTGTAGTGGTGGATGCCGTTCGAACACCAATAGGTAAATCAGGACGTGCTCAAATGAAGAAACTTGGCGGTTCATTTAGAGAGTGTTCAGCTCAGGACCTACTAGTTACAGTTCTAAGGTCGGTGGTGGATAGAACAGAAAAAAAGTACCCCGATTTTGATCCTAAGGAAATTGAGGATCTCCAAGTGGGGTGTTTGTCACAGTTAGGAGAACAGGGTGGTAACATTGCAAGAATTGCAATAATGTTAGCAGGATTACCTGATGAAATAGCAGGTGCAACTGTTAATAGATATTGTAACGCTGGACTTCAAGCCATTAATACAGCTGCTAATGCAATTCGAGTTGGAGATGGTGACATTTGTTTAGCAGCGGGAGTTGAATCAATGACACATTATGCGATGGGCTCAGATATGTTTATAACCTCACAGATTCCAAATTATCCAATGATAAGGTCTCCAAGATGGGCTAACGAACCCTTGAGAAGTATAGTAGGTCAAGGTGTTTCTTCAGAGATGATTAATGATAGATATAGTTTTACGCGAGAAGATTTAGATAAATTTGGTGTTTGGAGTCATCAGAAAGCCACGAAAGCAATGCGTAATGAAGAAGAGTATTTCAAACGAGTTGTACCAGTTACTTATCAAAAGAGATACACAGACGAGAACATGAAACCAATAAAGGATGAGAGCACAGGGAAGCAGAAGGTAGAAGACGTTACAGTTACTAAAGATCAAACAGTACGGAGTGTATATTTAGATGATCCAGAGAAAGGCTGGGAAATGATTAGCAGCTTGAAGCCAGTATTCAGACCCGCTGAAAAAGGTGGAAAAACTACGGCAGGAAATTCCTCACAAATAGTCGATGGGGCCGCAGCAACTCTACTAATGTCTCGGGAAAAAGCTGATGAACTCGGAATAAAACCAATGGCTAGAATACTTTCAACTGCCGTGGCCGGTGGTGAGCCAATTATCATGCTTTTGGCACCAATTCCAGCTATGCAAAAAGCTCTGGATAGAGCAGATCTTACTATAGATGATATGGATGTAATTGAACCCAATGAAGCTTTTGCAAGCCCATGTTTAGCGTTTTCTAAAGATTTTGGCTATGAATTTGATGATCCTCGAGTGAATCCTACTGGAGGAGCAATTGCTATTGGCCATCCTATCGGAGCAAGTGGAGTAATCTATTTTGGTGAGATGATACACTATTTAAAGAATAACAACAAAAAATATGGTGTACAATTAATGTGTGGCGGTTTTGGTGTAGGAATTGCCACCGTTGTTGAGGCTCTTTAATTTAGGTTATAATTTTGAATCGAAAATTAAAATTTTCTATTTTTTTTTTTTTACTTCTTTTGTTAGTCTGGGAAGAATTACCTTGAAATTGAATTTTGAATATAATTCAAAAATGAGAAAAAAATTAGGATAGTAAATTTAAATCTATTTATTCAGTCCTTCATATATAGCCGTTAGCAATTTTAGAGATCGCGTATCCCCGACTATTGACATTTTCATTTGGTTCATAACATAGCATATACTAAGTTTGTTAGCTAAGTCCATTATGATCATACTTCCTCCCGCACCCCCCCACCATACAGTATTAGGGCTTGGGAAGGGTATTTCTTTACTCGGAAGCCCAAAACCAACTCCGAAGCGAATAGGCATCATTAAAACAAGATCTTGCGAGTAGATTTGCTCTTCCATGGCTTTTTTAATGGTTTCCATTTTTAAAAGCCGAACTCCATCTACTTCACCACCGCATGCAATTGCTGATCCGATTCGTGCTACTGATCTTGCGTTTCCATGACCTCCCGCTGCAGGAATCTCCGCAGTTCGCCACTCTCGCGTTTTTGTTTCTTCAATATCCATAACGGGATTAGTAAAAACACGACCAAAAAATGTTTTAGGATCCATTTCAAAATAACCTGGTTCACCCTCTTGGGGAAGATCGTAGGGAATTAAATCAGCTACCCTATTGTCGTGTTCTTGTCCAAAACCAATATGAAAATCTGAATTTAGTGGGTCAGATACTTCTTCTTTAAAAAAAGTACCTAATGATTTTCCTGTAATGCGTCTAACCAATTCCCCTAAAAGATACCCATGCGTTATTGCATGATACCCACTATTGGTTCCTGGCACCCACCATGGTTTTTGAGCAGCAAGTAGGCTTACAGCTTTATCCCAATTATAAAGATCTTTGATCTCTATTTTTTCTTCCCATCCAGCTAACCCAGAAGTATGACTGAAAATCTGTCGAACGGGTATTTTTTCTTTTCCGTTTTGGGCGAATTCTGGCCAATATTTAGCAACAGGCGCATCAAGATCAAGTTGACCACGATCAACTAACATGAGTGCACAGATTATTGTCATAACTTTAGTTGTAGAAAACACATTTACGATTGTATCTTTTTCCCACGGTCTCGATTTAGCCTTATCAGCATAACCACCCCAAATATCAACAACAAACTTTCCGTTAAGGGTTGCAGCAAAGCTAGCTCCAACTTCACCCTCGGTTTTAAAATTTTCTAGAAATGCTTCTTTCACAGCTGCGAATTTATCATCACAAAAACCATGAACTTCTATTTTTTCATCCATATCAAAATTCCTCTAGTTTTTTAAAAATATAATAATGTTAAAATTAGAAAAAAAAAATAAAAAGATTTGTTTTACTTACTTCTTTTTTGGTCTAAATACAATTGATGGTTTTGCACTAACTGAATAAGAAAAACCTGGTGATTCTCGTATATCTCCATATTTTGACTTCAATTCATCTAAAGTTCCACAATCTAAAGCACGTGCATAGCAAGCCTCAACACATATGGGTTGCTTCCCAACATCGAATCGATCGACGCAATAATTACATTTTTGCATTCTTGCTTTTTCTTCCTCGATAAATTGAGGTGCTGAATATGGGCATACATCCTTACATAGATGACCCGCACAATTAAGGCATCTTTCAGCTTCAGCTATAGCAGCGTCCTCGCTGAAACCTAAAGAAACTGCCTTGAAATTAGACACTCTCTCAGATGCAGATAAAAGTGGCATAGCTTGACGATCTTTTTTCTTCGTGTCAGATGGGATGTCGACTTTTATTTGAGTTGCTGCAATTTCTGGAATCGGTCTTACTCTAAGCACATCACCTTGGAGGTAACGATGAATCTTAGATGCTGATTTTTGACCACCTGCAATCGCATCAATAATACTTGCTACTCCACTGTAACAATCTCCCGCAACAAACACACCCTTGGTTTCAAGCATTAAAGTCTCAGGATCAGCAGCGATAGTGCCCATGTTACTGACTTTCACAATCCCTGCGCTATTAATTTCAGGAACTTGACCAATAGCAAAAATAACAGTATCTGCCTCTAAAGTGTGTTCTTCATCACTTACTACATCAAAGTGAGCTTGTCCATCATCATCAAATGTACATCCAGTAATCTCAAGACATCCTACACCAGTTACTTTTCCACCATTACTCACTATTTTGGTAAAGGTTCGAGAATCATAGATCTCAATTCCTTCTTCTCGAGCTTGTTCTATTTCTAATATGTCTGCAGGCATTTCATCACAACATTCAAGACAAGATACACCTACTTCGGCAGCACCAAGACGACGGGCAGTCCGTGCACAATCC
>JAGXNR010000071.1 GCA_019894875.1 Promethearchaeota archaeon
GTCTAATCCTGTAGAAGAGATCATTCGCATCACATAGCGAACTTGAACAATATATCTAAACACTTTTCATATCCTTAGCTATTACTAAAAACTTTTCTAGATTTCTTCTAATTTCTATTTTATCAAATTTCCCAACACTAGTTCTAGGTATCTGATTAGTAATTGCTACTAGTTTAGGAAGCATCCATTTAGTTATTTTTCCCTTATCTACACCTTCGGTTTTGAGAAAATCAATTATATCCTGTTCATTCTTATCAGAACCAGGTACAAGTTTTACTATAGCCATAGCTTTTTCACCCCATACTTCATCTGGGACACCTACTACTGTAGCTTCGAGAACAAATTCAGCCATAGCAATTAGATTTTCAAGGAGTACCGTAGGAACCATTTCAGCACCGCTCCTGATGATATCCGACATTCTATCTGCTATGATTATAAAGTCTTCCTCGTCAATTTTAGCCATATCCCCGGTATGAAACCATCCATCGTGCCAAACCTCAGCAGTTTTTTCAGGATTTTTAAAGTATTTCTCCATCACCCAAGGGCCACGAATAACTATTTCTCCAATAGTACTATTGTCATGATGAATAGGCTTTCCATTTTCATCCACAACTTCAATATCTAGGCCTGGGAGAGGTAATCCCGTTTTTACTCTAACTTCATCTAATTTTTCTTTAGGCCAGTCCTTCATATATTTTTTTATGAATGCTGCGATAGTTGTAGGAGCTGTTTCTGTCATTCCATAACCAGAACTTGCCGTGAATCCAGGAAGTTTTTTTTCAACTTTTCTTTTTAATCCTAATGGTAAAGCTCCGCCACCTACACCAACTCTAACAAGACTACTTAAATCATATTTGTCGAGATCTTTATACTCAAGAAGTAAAGCTAATATAGTTGGAACCACTCCTACTGAAGTTACCTTCTCTGTTTGAACGAGTTCGCAGAATCCTTCAACTGTAAACGTCCCTGGTAATACAACACGTAATGCCATGAAAACAGAGGTGAAAGGGGATCCCCACCCATGAATATGATATAGAGGTGTGATAATCATAGGAACCGCATTTTCTCCAAGATAAACACGTGAAGGGCTGTTGCTGAAAACACCATAAGCAAGAGTGTGTATAATCAATAAGTAAATAGCTCTGTGAGTGAACATAGCCCCTTTTGGAAGACCCGTTGTACCTGTTGTATAACATAAAGTCGCATAATTATCTTCACTTAAATGAGGCCATTCATATTCATCTGATTCAGTTTTTAGCAATTCTTCATATTCATAGAGATTTTCTATCTTAGTATCAGGTAATCCCGGTTTATCAGACATATATACGAACATTTTTACTGTGTCTTTTATCTTTTCGTAGATTGCTTCAACTAAGCGGAGAAGTATGTCATCAAAAAATAATATTTTATCTTCTGCATGATTTATTGTAAAAATGATATGTTCTGGTGAGAGTCTTACATTAATTGTATGTAACAAAGCCCCACTACAAGGTGCTGCATAATAAATCTCCAAGTGTCTATGGGTGTTAAGTGCCATAGTTGCAACTCTATCTCCAGGTTTTCCGGGCTCCCCTGGATTAATTTGAAGAGTTTTTAAAGCATTTGCCAGACGACACGTTCGCTTATACCATTCAAGCCATGTAAACCTAAAATATTCCCCAGTAAAATGGTTTCTGTAAACCACACCAATCTCATTTGGATAAATCCTCACTGGTCTTTTCATAAAAGTTGTAAGGAGGAGTGGATAGTGAGAGCTGAATTCGGGAAATGTTCTATTTGCCATATTTTATCACCATCTATTTATCATATTTCATAATTCTAAATTGTATTATGTATGATTTAGTTAATAAAATTATGATTATTTTTATTTTAATCGGTCTTTTTTGGTATTAAAGAAGTAACTTCAAAGGTTCATACCTTTAATTTGATAGACGATTATATAGTGTATAAGAACAATTCATAAATATTTGATTAAAACCATGTTCGCGAAACCAAAAAGAATAGGAAAGCTAGAAATTAAAAACAGATTTGTGAGATCAGCAACTTATGAAGGATTGGCTACTGAAGAGGGTGAAATTACAAAGGAGTTAATTACTTTTTACAAAACTTTAGCAGAAGGAGGAACTGGGCTAATTATAACTAGTTATGCTTTTATACAACAAAGTGGGAAAGCAAATATTAAACAAATTGCCGTATTTGACGACGATTTCATTCCGGGATTAAAAAAAATCGCAGATACAGTTCATGAATATGGTAAAGGTTGCAAAGTGGTTTTGCAATTAGTTCATGCTGGTCGTCAATCGCATCATGTTAAAGAGACTGTTGCTCCTTCACCAGTATTAGAAAAATTTTCAAATAAAATGCCAAGAGAAATGACCACAGCTGAGATTGAAGAGACAATCAAAGCTTTTTCTCAAGCGGTGAGAAGAGCGAAAGAAGCAGGCTTTGACGGAGTTCAACTCCATGGTGCACACGGATATTTAATAAGCGAATTTTTATCTCCCTATACAAATAGAAGAACAGACCAGTATGGTGGAAATACAGATAAACGATTAAGATTTGTTGAACAGATTTATAAAAGAAGCAGAGAATTAGTAGGGGATGACTTTCCAATTCTAATTAAGATGAATTGCGATGATTTTCTAGAGGGTGGGATAAATCTCGAAGAATCCAAGAAAATTACAAAAATGCTTTCTAGTATAGGGTACGATGCGATAGAAATCAGTAGTTGTATGTGGGAAACAGTTAAACGAAAGAAAAGCGAGATAGGCTGGAAACCTACGTTCATACCAGAAAGTCGCATATCGATTGGAAGAGTAAACCAACCAGCATATCATTTACCTTATGCTAAAGAAATTACAAAAGAAATTGATATTCCTTTGATATTAGTGGGTGGTGTTAATTCAATAGATTTAGTAGAAAAAATTTTAAATAATGGGGATGCTGATTTTGTTTCCTTTAGTAGACCACTAATAAGAGAACCAGACCTTCCAAATAGATGGATGAAAGCCATCGGAAGTTCAACTGTTGATTGTGAATATTGCAACAGTTGTTTGATGACATTAGCTAAATCAGGTCTTTCATGCCCTAAAAAAGAAGAATCTTAAAAGTTTTTATTGGGAAAAATTAAATCCTCAACCAAACAAAAATTAAAATAGGAGAATGTAAAGAATGGGCTCAAGTAAATTAATAACCTTAGAGGACGCAATTTCAACTTATGTAAATGATGGAGACCTTGTAGGTATTGGGGGTCTTTCTTTCTGGAGGAAGGCAATCAGTGCCTGTCGAGAAATAATTCGTCAAGATAAAAAAGATTTAACTATATGTACCTTCGTTGGTGGAATTGATGTTGATATGCTTATAGCTGCGGGATGTGTCTCAGAAGTACGGAGCTGTTTTGTGGGAATGGAGATTTTTGGTATGGCACCGCACTATAGAAAAGCTGTAGAATCTGGCTCAATAAGGATTTCTGAAGAAAGTGAAGCAACAATTGCTTTAGGATTAAGAGCATCTTACTTGAAAGTTCCATTCATGCCATTAAAAGGTATTATCGGTACAGATTTAGAAAAAGTGAGAAAAGATATAAAGCAAATTGAAGATCCTCTTGGTTCTGGAACTCAAGTTATGGCTGTTCCGAAAATTGACTTAGATGTGGCAATTTTACATGTACCATACGCAGATGAACTTGGAAACGGAAATATCCCCGGTGCTGTGTGGATGGATGCGGATATGGCAAAAACCGCAAAAAAAACTATTATAATATGCGAGAAACTGGTGGAAACCGAGGATATTAGATATTTACCAGGAAAAGCCCAATTACCTCAACAAACTACAGATGCCGTCGTGAAATTACCCTTTGGTGCGCATCCGACTAGTTGTTACCCAATATATACTTATGATCCAATTCATATCCAGAAATATCTTAAAACTAATTTCAATGAATACAAGGAGAAATTTATCTTAGGAAAAACTCCAACTAAATATCTAGAGGAAGCTGGAGGGATACAAACAATATTTAACATTTTACTGTAAGAGGTATAAAAATAATGAGTGAGTCTTCAAAAGATTATAGCATAGATGAAATGATGACAGTTTTAATGTCAAGAGAAGTTCGAAATGATGATGTAATGATCGTTGGTGTAGCAACACCTATGGTATGGGCAGCTTTTACATTAGCAAAGGTAACTCATGCCCCTAACGCAATTTATCATTATATTATGGGAAATACATTTGTTATGGAACCTCGGCAGGTGAGTTTACTCTATCTTGAAATGAATACAGCAAGAACTTATAGATTTCAAGATAGTGTAGAATGTACATTGGAATCACTTCCTTCTGATAAACTAACTACCATTGAATTTTTTAGACCAGCTCAGATTGATCAGTATGGGAATACTAATAATATTTGTATAGGAGATTGGGATAAACCAAAAATAAGACTTCCTGGAGCTGCAGGTATATTGGATTTTAGTATGTTTTATAAACGGGGATCTTTCCTCTATACACCGCGACATGATACAAGAACATTTGTTCCTACTGAAAAACTTGATTTTATATCTGGTGTTGGATTTCCAGATGGGAAATCTTCCATATGTGGTGGTGCAGGGCCTCAGTGTGTTATAACAAATCTTGCTTGTTTAGATTTTGATAATGATACTAAAAGTATGAAATTAGGATCAAATCATCCAGGTGTCAACCTTGAAACTGTAAAAGAATCAACTGGATTTGAGTTAATCATACCAAATGAGTTGAAAGAAACGATACCACCAACAATAAAAGAAATTAAATTACTAAGGGAAAAAGTAGATCCATTAAATGTTAGAAAATTAGAAGTTCTTTCAGGAAATGAACGTGAAGAATTACTAGATGATATAATTCAAAAAGAATTGGGTAAGAAAAACAAATTTCCTAAGTTACTAATTTAGGATTATAATTAAATAAATAATCAGCTTCTAAAACTTCTTAGTTTTTTGTACCTAGGATTAATTTTATATTTGTGAAAAATTGACTACCTTTATAAAGAAACGAAATTTAATATTTATTTAATTAAGTTTTTTACTACCCTAGAAACAATTTTACGTCAGTAATTGATCATATTTTTTTAATGAATAAATAAATATTTAAGTAAATATAAAACAAGATATAAGTTGAAATCTTATGGAACAGAAATTGATTCCTGAAGTTGAGAGAGAATGGTCGAAGATATCTTTCAAATGGCGAAGATTATTACCAATAAAGAAGGATAGACCACCATCTCCAATAAAGTTTGAATCTGATGAAAAAGTTTTGAAGGAGCTCATTGAACGGTCTAATAAAATCATAAATGAAATTATTGAAAAAGCAAAAATTAAAGCTAGTGGTCATGCGAAATTAATAACAACAGATAAGATTGTAATAGATCCACGTGTAAGGTGGAAATGTCAAATTCCAGTGTGTTTTGGTTTTGGAACGAGCTTAAATTGTCCTCCACATTCTCCAACTACCGAACAGATGAGAGAAATTGTGAATAGTTATAAACACGCTATTTTAATTTCATTCTACCCACCGATAAAGAACCATGTTTTTCCTAGCATTTTTTTAGGCGTTCAAGGAGATGTAAATTTATTAAATCAGATGGTTGGGATGATTGAAGGAGAAGCAACATACATGGGATATTATCTTGCGATGGGATTTAAAGGAGGTCCTTGTGTTGGTTGTGGATTTTTTTCTCCTGAATATTTTAAAGATCTAATGCAACAAAAAAAGATACCACTCTGTCCTGTACTTGATAATCAGATGTGTCGACAATATTTAAGAGCACGACCAGCATTAGAGGCATGTGGAGTAGATAGTTTTGCTACAGCGGTGAAATGTGGTGAAAAGGCACCGTTTGTAATTAATCCTGAACATCCAGAAGAATCAGTGCCCTTTGTTGTTTGGCATGGTATTGTATTAATTGTTTAATATAATAAATTACAAAAAAAGTTGATCAGTAAGTCTATACTATGAGAAACATAAGCATAGAATATGAACGTGAAAAGAGAAGTGATGAATATTATATTAATGAAATCATAGAAGCAGTTAGTATACTTGATTTTTATTCAATGAAGGCAGCAATTAGAGAAGCTATTAATATGAGAATCCCAATAGTTGATATAATTAAAAAAGGAGTATTAGTAGGATTAGAAGAATCAGGAGAAATGGGACTTATATTGGCAGCAGAAGCTCTTGATGGTGAAATCATTTCTATCGATGAGGAAGAGCAGAAAAGATTGGCTAAATCTCGAAATTACTCTGGAAAAGTTGTAATCGGGACTATAAAAGGAGATATTCATAGTTTGGGTAAAAATATAATCGGTATTTTAATGAGATCATACGGCATGGATGTCATTGATCTTGGTGTAGATGTAGAACCTAAAAAATTTGTGGAATTCGCCCATTTACCTGATGTTAAGGTTATTGGTATATCTTTTCTTCTTTCTGCTGCAGAACCTAAAATTAAAGAAGTAATGAGTTTATTGAAAACGGGAGAATTAAAAAATAAAGTAAAAGTAATATTAGGTGGAGCGGCTGTATCAAAAGAGATCGCTGATGAAACTAACGCAGATGCTTATGCCGAAGACGCTTTACAAGGTGTTGACGTTATTGAAAAGTGGTTAAAAACTAATATTTTTTAAAGCATCATAGTATTGTTTTTTATTTCAATTATTTTAAAAAATAACCTATTGTTAAATTATCAAGGGATTTCCAAACTAAGAGGGGCACTGAAATAGAGAAAAAGAGACTTAGTCTTATTTTAGAACCTACTTCCAAGCGACTAAGCGTAGATAGAGGTTTATCGATTTATGAGGCAATTTTGGCATTAGAATTACCATTAGGTGCTTTTTGTGGAGGTGAAGGAACTTGTGGAAAATGTATCATTCAAATCTTGGATTCTAATCCTAAAATTTCAGAACCAACCAAGAAGGAAATGACAATTTTAGGCAGTGAAAAAATATCAGAGGGATATCGGTTAGCGTGTCAAACAAAAATGCTAGGAGATTTAAGAGTATATCTTACTGATTCATTAATTCCTAAAGGACCTAGAATTTTGGTTGATTCAGATTTAAAAACTCTTGGAATCAATAATAGTATTAAAATTCAATCGATTATTGCTTCCCAATTTTTTGAAGTGAGAAATGCAGATATTGCAGAACCAAAGAATGATTTGTCTCGTTTTGAAGATGCTATAAAAGCAAAAAGTGATAAGTATAAAATACTCAATAATCCCACGTTTTTCAATTTAGACGATTCTCTCTATGATGTTATAAAAAAACTTCCACATATTATAAGAAGACAAAATGGTAAGATAACTGCTTTTTTCCGAAAATTTGCCTTAAATGAACCATGGGTACTTTATGATATTGAAGCAGGAAATGTTACTGACAAGTTATTTGGATTAGCTGTGGACATAGGCACTACTACTATTGTAGGTTATCTAATTTATTTAAAAACAGGAGAGATTGCAGCTATATCTGCACTGCTGAATCCTCAAGTTATGATCGGGGAAGATATAGTTTCAAGAATTACTTATATCGTAAAGAATAACGCAATAGAAAGAGCAAAACAATTAATTGTAAATGCTATTAATAATATAATCGAGGATTGTTGTAATAAAGCAAACATTTCTATTTCAGAAATAAGAGATATTTGTGTTGTTGGTAATACAGCAATGCATCATATGGTTTTTGGAATATCTTCTGAGTTTTTAGCGGTTTCACCTTACACCCCCGTATTTAAAGCTCCAATCAATTTAAGAGCGGCTACAATTGGCCTTAAATGTAATCCAAATGTAAATGTATATTCTCCTCCGGTGGTTGCAGGTTATGTAGGAACAGATACAATTGGGGGTATTATATCATCTAAAATCCATAGATTCAATAAATATTCTCTAATGATTGATATTGGGACTAATGGAGAACTTGTATTGGGAAATAAAAAAGGACTTGTTGCAGGTTCATGCGCTGCAGGTTCAGCTTTGGAAGGTGCTCATATTTCGTGTGGAATGCGAGCCTCAGAGGGAGCAATTGAATCAGTTAAAATAGAAAGAGAAACATTAGAACCTTCTATTGATGTAATAGGAAACCAAAAGCCACTTGGTTTGTGTGGTTCGGGTCTTATTGATATTGTAGCTGAAATGTTGAAGTCAAAAATTATTTCTCGGGCTGGGAAATTTAATACGAAATCGGAAGAAATAATTAATCACCGAAGGATTATGAAAAAAGAAGATGGATACCATTACATCATATACAGTGAAAAATGGGATGAAAAATCCTTTCAAACAAGTACAAATTATAATGATATTGGGGAAATTACAATTTCTCAGAAGGACATTAATCAACTTCAATTAGCAAAAGGAGCATTTTTAGCCGCGGCGAATTTATTACTTAAACTCGAAGGCAAAACAGAAAATGATATTAAGCAAGTACTTTTAGCAGGAGGTTTTGGAACTTATGTTAATAAAGAAAATGCCGCCTTTATAGGTTTATTCCCTGAAGTTGATCAAGAGAATATATTCCAAATAGGGAATTCAGCGGGCTTAGGAGCCCAATTATTCATAAAAAATCTTGAGCAAAGAAGTTTGGCAAATGAAATCGCTCATAAAATTAGATATCGAGAAATTGCATCATCACCAATGTTTCAGAGTGAATATACATTCTCTCTCTATTTTCCACATTATAATCTCGACAAATTCCCTAAGTTAAAGCTAGAATATAATCAAATACCTTTAAAGTGAATTTTTTAAAAAACAATTAGTATCATATTTTTTACTTTAGGGTTCTTTAATTACAATAGTGCATAATTGAGTAAAAAAAATTGAAATGAAAACAGGAAAAGGAAGAATATTAAAAAGGAAATCAGGGAATCGTAGATATGATAGTTATTGGATTTATATTCCCAGTAAAATTTCTAAAGGCTATGATTTTCCTTTTAGAGATAAAGAAGAGGTTTTAATAGATTTAAGAGGAGAACATTTGCAAATTCGTAAGATCTATAATTTAAGTGAACTTACAAAAGTGTATGATGTTAAAGATGCTACAATTGTTAAAATAATAGAAAGTAAAGCATCATTAAATAATAATAAGCCATTTATCTTTTATCGAGACAGAATATATTCTTATCAAGATACAAATAAAATTTCGAATCAAATAGCTCATGCACTTATAAAATTAAATAAAAAACTAAAATTAAATAATCCGAAAATTTCTTTAATATTTCCTAATTGTCCAGAATCTATTTTCTGTTGGTTCGGTGTGGCAAAAGCGGGATGTATTTTTGTACCTATTAGTTATTTATTAAAAAAAGATTTATTAGAATTTGTTTTGAAAAATAGTGACACGGAAATTTTAATAATTGATCATAAATATTACCTTAATTTTGAAGAGATTAGAGAGAACTTACCGAATATTAAGAAAACATTTATTCGAAATGCACCGGATGATTTTAAATTCGATGAAAAATGTATCGATTTTAAACAGCTCTTCTCGGAGAATACAAAAAACACTGAAGTTAATGTAAATAGTTATCATCCTCTCGAAATCTCATATACTTCAGGAACTTTGGGTAGACCAAAAGGGGTTTTGTACAGAAATTATTACACTTTGTCAGGAATTAGTGTCGGAAGAGAATGGGAAGAATTAGGATTCAATAATGACAAAATAAAATTATATTGTCCATTACCATTATTTCAGGGATTTGCACGATATTTTGTATTGATTCCCGTAATATATTTTGATGGATCTATAATAATAGCAGAAAAATTTGACGTTTCAACTTTTTGGAATGATATCGATCTATATAAACCTAATTGTTTTTGCTATTATGGCGCGTATTTAACAGCATTAGTAAATCAACCCCCAAAAGAAGTAGATAGAAATCATTCAATCAAATACGTTTTTGGTGCCGGTGCCTTAAAAGAGGTGTGGGAAACTTTTGAAAGACGATTTGGGATACAAATCATCGAAATGTGGTCTTTAGTTGAAGGTATTGGACTCACAATTAATACTGAAGGTTCAAAAGGAGGAAAACTTGGATCCATAGGAAAACCGGCTGTAGGATTTGAGATTAAAATCGTTGATCCAGAAGGAAATGAAATACCCCCGGGTCGGAATCATATTGGTGAAATCTGTGCAAGATTGAGACTTCCTTTTGACCTTGAATATCATAACTTGCAAGATGAAACAACAACGAGGAAAGGAAAGGATAGATGGTTTTACACTGGTGATTTTGGTTATTCAGATCATGAAGGCTTTATTTATTACTTAGGAAGGAAATCAGATATGATTGTAAGAGGAGAACATACGTTTTTTGCTATAGACGTTGAAATAGTAGCAAATTCCCATCCTCTTATTATTGGAAGCGCTGTTTTTGAAGTTATTGATGGAAAATCTTCTACTCAAGAATTAAAAATATGTGCTACAATCCAAAGCGGGACTGAAATCACTCCTAAAGAGTTTCATAACTTTTTAAAGCAACATCTTGCCTTTTTTATGGTTCCCCGTTATATTGAATTTAAAAAAGAATTGCCCAAAAATGCAAATGATTTTATTCAAAAATTCATCCTTAGGAAAGAATGGGAGAGCGGAAAATCACAAAAGAACACGTATGATGCGAAAAAATCATTTTAGATCCATGAAACATCATAAAATTAAAAGCCCTCATAGGAAATGAACCTGAAGATTTTCTAAACGATATAATTCAAAAAGAATTAGCAAAAGGAAATAACTTTCCAAGGCTATTATACTAGAATAAGAATAAAATTAATACTCGATATGATATATTATAATTAATTTAGAGGATTTTGAAACTATAGAGAAGATTGTAGGTATTTTTAGACAAATAGGAGGATAGAGAATGAATTCGCGTGAAAGAGTAATGGCTACACTAAATCATTTAGAACCCGACAAAGTTCCTGTTGATATAGGTGATTATGTAACAGGAATTCATATGCATGCTTATCGAAACCTGATTGATTATCTAGGAATCGAAGATAAGAACATGGGATACAATAATTTTCCTGGACAGACTGCCAATCCATGTGAAGAGCTGCTAGAGCGTTTTGAAACAGATACTAGATGGCTTCGTGCACCATCTGCGTTTGTACCTGAAGGGTATGTTCCAGGAGTAGAAGGAAAGTTCCAGGGAATATGGGACCAGTTTGATATATTCTGGGGGATCAGTGCAGAAAAGGAATTTGATGAAATTCTTTACTATAATCCTGTTATTAATCCTTTAAGTGAAATGACAACAGTTAAGCAAATAAAAGAGTATAACTGGCCTGATGGGACCGATAATAGTTATATGTTTGGATTACGAGAAAAAGCAAAAAGACTTAGAGAATCCACTCCGTATGCTATTGTCACAAGTCCATATGTGGGTAATCTTTTCGAGACTACAACTTGGTTATTTGGTTTAAGCAAGGCATTACGCCATCTCCTAAGGAATCCTAAACTTATTATTGCCGCTATGGAAGAACTGGAAAAGTATTGGACTGACTATGCTACAACATTCTTGAATGAGATTAAATTTGGTGATGATCACTATGTAGATATAGTCTGCCTTCAAGGAGACCTTGGTACACAAACAGGACCCATTATGGACCCCAAGAGAATATATGAGCGAATAATAAAACCAATTGAAAGTCGATTTGCCAGAAAAATTCTTCTGCCATGATGTCAGCTACTTTTTTTGCGGCATCAAATTGTTTTCGATGATCTATAAATAGACTCATTTCTGTTCTTCTGCAAAAGACATCTATTAAATGGGTTGTTAATTCATGGCGTAATATATAAACTATCTCTGCTTTAACAAAATTATTTTCATCTACTATTCTTTCGCCTAATCTAGGTTTTTCTGCAATAAGTTTCATTATTTCAATTGCACCACGCCCATATTGCTGATAAAGATGATGAGTTAATTTATCACTCAGGTTAATGTCACATTGTTTTGAAAATCCTTTTTCAAAGTGCTATAACTAATATGATAAGATTCACCGATACTATAAAGCCAATTGAGCAGAACGTGAAGATTTATAAAAAATTAAATAGGTTCTTTGTGCAAGCACTAATCGATATTGATGAGAAAAAACGAGTTACTAGAGATTTATAACTTTTAGGGATTAATAAGTAAAATGTATTTCTTTGAATTTTCTGAAGTTTTTTCTTGAAGATTTTGAGAGAAAAATTATTTATGAAAAAAACTTTTCACTATTAATTAATTAATATTTTATAAAAAGAAGTAATTTCTCATTGGCTTTGAGCGAAATTAATACATGAATGTAGCTAATAAACTTCAATTACTTTATATTCCCGCAACATACTGGAATGAGCCCACAAGCAATTTTGAATTGATTTCTAAAGGAAAACAACTCCCTAAAAAGAGTAGCTTTTTTATTTTGTGGATTCCTTCAAATCAATCAGAGAAAGAACTCAATGAGCATATCACTGATACATTCCCGGGTATACCAATAAATAAGCTTTTATCATGTAAAATCAACCTAGCAACCCCCAACCACTTATCAGAAACCAAAAAAAAAGAGAGCTCATCAAAAAAAATTTTTAATATCATTTCACATATTGGGAAAATAATTCCAATTTCACCTGCTACAAAATTACTTTATCAATTAGAAATAATTGAAAATTTGGATCGAAGCAGGATACATTATAGTAATTCCATTAAAACATGGGCTCTACTAACAAAATTAGTTTTTGAACTATTAAATAAAGGCCAATTTGTCCCTGTATTAGAACCGACTAGGGAGAAGTTGTATAATAGTCAATGGAGGTTAATTTTAAAATCTCAATATGATAGTGATCGCTTTAAATCTATTTTGAATCATAGTTCTTGGTCAGCTTTTTGCCTTCCAATAAATATTATTAATGAAAATGGGACAATGAAAACGAATGGTCTTTGGCACCCTTCTTACCTTTATTCATTATTTTTGGATAGTATTGGAGATTATTTGATACGTTCAACCTTAAAGAAAAGTAAATTTCAAACATTTGATGAATTTTATAGCTCCGAAATAAAAAAAGAAGTAGATCCAGATTTTAAATTAAATTGGGATTATAAATTTCTTAAAACACTAATTAAACAGGATAATAGTTTTCAAGTTGATGAATTTTATGAATCTATTTTACCAACATTAATTCAGAATTGGACTCAATCTGCTTTAGGATTCCAATTAAAGTATGATTTTACATTAAGTTTGGAATTAAAATATCCAGAAGAAGTAGAAGAAGATTGGCCATTAAAAATTTCTCTGTCAACTCATGACGGAACTAAAAGTATACCTTTAAATCAGCTCTGGGAAGGACATGAACTAAAAAAGGAGTTATTTTCAAATAACATTAAAGGTGATGAGCAACATTTAGAAATAGTTTTAAGAGCTCTGGGAGCTGCATCAAAGATATTTCCCCCCCTTAAGAAAGCCTTTTTAGAAACCATTCAAAATGAGATTAACCTTACTTCGAGCGAAGTAATGGAATTTCTAAAATACCCAAAAGATTTATTGATTCAAAGTGGATTCAATATAGTTCTACCTGAAGTCTTTACCTTAGGTGGGAAACAACGTTTAACAACTCGATTAATTATTCGTTCAAAAGAGGATACTAAGAAAAAAGGGGGATTAACTAGTGTTTTACCCTCAATATTTGATATTGATTCAATGCTAGATAGTAAATGGGATGCTAGAATTGAAGGAAAGAAAATTACAGAAGATCAATTTAATAATTTAATTGATTCTAACGATCCCTTAGTCAATTTACATGGAAAATGGATACTAATTGACCAAAATGATGTTGAAAGTTTAAGGAATATTAAGAAATTCCAAGTGAAAAACTATTTAGATGCCTTAAAACTTGGATTAATTGGCAAAGTCCAACTACAAGAAAACGGTGCTAAGTATGATGTAATTGTTGAAGGAGAACTAAATGAAATAATCACAAGAATACAATCTATAGATTCTTTTGAAGAAATCCCTTGTCCTTCATCCTTTAATGGAAAACTGCGTGTTTATCAGGAAGCAGCACTTAAATGGATGGGGAATATGACAAAACTTAATTTTGGATTGTGTTTAGCCGATGACATGGGCCTTGGAAAAACAATTCAAGTAATTGCATTTTTACTTTATCTAAAAGAAAAATATCCGAAGAATAAGGGAAGCATTTTAGTTGTCTGTCCTACTTCAGTACTATTTAATTGGTATCGTGAAATTAGGAAATTTGCGCCCAATTTAGAAGTAATACTTCATCATGGCCCTAATCGATATAAGACAGTCTCAGAGATTCCAGAATTCTTAAAAGCACATCGAATCTTTCTAACATCTTATGGAACTATCAGAAATGATATTGATTTCTTAGAATCAATTCAGTTTAGTGGTATTATTATAGATGAGAGTCAAAATATGAAGAATTATGCTTCACAACAAACTCAGGCAATATACAAACTGAAAAGTCAATATAGAATTTGTTTAAGCGGAACTCCAATAGAAAATCGTTTACTTGAACTTTGGTCGCTTTTTAATTTCTTAAATCCTGGTCTTTTAGGAACTAGAAAGGAATTTCAAGATAAGTTTATCTTACCTATTGAACGATTTCAAAATCAAGAAGCAATTAATGATCTAAAGACAATCATCGCTCCCTTTATTTTACGTCGTTTAAAATCCGATAGATCAATAATAAAGGACTTACCCGAAAAAAATGAAATTAAATTAACAATAGAATTGACTGAGGAGCAAGTGCTTTTGTATAAAGATCTTACTGAAGAGACGTTACTAATGATTGATGACAGCACAGTTGATAATAGAAAGAAAAAGGGTTTAATCTTAGCC
>JAGXNR010000072.1 GCA_019894875.1 Promethearchaeota archaeon
AATCCTAGGAAGACAAAAATTAAGGGTATAATCAGCTTGACTTCTTTCTTAATAAAAATTCACCGCGATTTAAGGAAATATGAAATAAAGGTATTTAAAATACTTTGGTTTATTCATAAATATTATTTTTGTATTAATATTTTATTTATAAAAAAGGGGATGTTTGATATGAGTGAAAAAAAGTCGAAGATTGAGTTATCGTCACTACCTTTTATGGATAGTAGCCTTGAACTAGAAAAGCGAGTTGAAGATTTATTAGAACGCTTAACATTACAAGAGAAATTTATGCTTAGTTCGGGGCAAAAATGGTGGTATACGAAACCAATAGGAAGATTAGGAATTAAAGAATTCGCGATGCATGATGGACCGCATGGTGTCAGGGTAGATAGAGAAGGCAAAATAAAAACTACCTATTTTCCTTCTACCATATGCAGAGCTGCAACTTGGAATACTGAGTTATCAAACAAATTTGGAATAGCAATCGCACAGGAAATACGAGATATCGGAGCACATATGTTGCTGGCTCCAGGTATTAATATTCAACGAACCCCTATGTGCGGTCGAACATTTGAATATCAATCTGAAGATCCTTATTTGAATAAAAAATTAGCTGTTGCGGTTGTAAAAGGGGTTCAAAGTCAAAGAGTAGCTGCATGTATAAAACATTTCATCTGTAATAATCAAGAAACTAATCGTTTCACTTCTAGTTCTGAAGTCAGTGAACGAGCTTTGCATGAAATATATTATCCAGCGTTTAAAGCTGCAGTTCAAAAGGCAGATGCTTGGTCAATTATGAGCTGTTATAATAAAGTAAATGGAATATATGGTTCTGAAAATGAGCATCTCCTTAGAGAAGTATTAATGAGTGAATGGGGTTTTAGAGGCTTTGTAGTTACTGACTGGGGTGCTGGAAGTAGAACTACTAGTGCTGAAAGTTGCATCAATGCAGGCTTGACTCTTGAAATGCCTGCAGCTAGCATATATAATATTTTTAGACTATCTGAAGCCTATAAAGAAGGAAAATTCACCGAAGAAGCTCTGAATGATAATATACGACGTTTATTGCGGGTTATGTTTTTAGTAGGGCTTTTTGATAATGAAAATGCATTGCCTAAAGGGAGTAGAAATACACCAGAACATCAAGCCTTAGCTTGTGAAATTGCTGAAGAAGGGATAGTACTTCTGAAGAATGAAAGGAATATTCTTCCTATAGATAAGAAAAAAGTCAAAAAAATTGCAGTAATCGGACCGAATGCTAATAAGAAAACTTATTTAGGAGGAGGGAGTTCTTCAAACTTTCCTCCTTATGAGATTAAGCCAATAGTAGGGATTGAAGAAAAGTGTAAAGATAAAGTTGAAATAATCAATTCTCCATCAGAAGCGGATATAACTGTCATTTTTGCGGGCTTAACGCATCAAGAGGGAATGGATAGAGAAGGAGTTGATAAGGTTTCTTTTAGTCTGCCGGAAGATCAAATTTCATTAATCACCGAAACTATAGAAGAAAATCCTAATACAGTAGTTGTTCTTACTGGTGGTAGCCCTATATCAATGATAAATTGGATTGATAAGGTTCCAGCCGTAGTACAAGCATGGTATGGTGGAATGGAAGCCGGAAATGCAATTGCTAATATCCTTTTTGGCGATGTCAATCCATCTGGGAAACTCCCAATAACTTTCCCTAAAGAACTATCGGATTCACCTGCACATGTTTCTGAACGAACCTATCCCGGTGATGAAAATTTACATGTATTTTATGATGAAGGCATCTTTGTGGGATACCGTCATTTTGATACAAAAAACATTGAACCTCAATTTCCTTTTGGGCATGGATTATCTTACACCACATTCACTTACAATAACCTTAATATAAGTAATGAAAAGGTGTCGGGTGATGGAAAATTGGATATAACAGTAGATATTACAAATTCTGGTGAGCGTCTTGGAGCAGAAGTGGTCCAATTATATATTCAAGATGTTAAGAGTAGCATAGAAAGACCTCTCAAAGAACTTAAAGGATTTAAAAAGGTTAAATTAAAACCTAATAAAACTGAAACGATTAAATTTGAAATAACAAAAGAGGATCTCTCCTTTTATGATGAGAATAACAATCGTTGGAAAGCTGAAAAAGGGTTATTCAATATACTCATTGGAAGCTCATCCCGAGATATTAGGCTACAAGGGAAGATTGAATTCTTAGGGTAGAAGAGAATTTAAAAATGATTGTAAAAGAAGACTTAGAAGAAGCAAAGGAAAGAATGAAGGCATGGTGGGACCATGAAACAACTGATAGACCTACTATTGCTTATAATATACCAGATGGGCAGAATTCTGCAAAAGCCCTTTTAGCATCGAGTGCATTAAATTATGATTTAGGTAAGAATTGGGATGGAATTGAGCCAATTCTAAATACTTTTGAAAACAATAGTGATGGTCTAATTTGGGGTGGTGAATCTATTCCCCGATATTTTCCTAACTATGGCCCAGGAGCAATGGCAGCAGTATTAGGTGTAACTCCTGAATACAAATCAAATACGATATGGTTTCATAGAAAGACTGATGTAAAAGATATTATTAATCACCTTGAAAGTGCTAAATTAAATAATAATAATGAGTGGTATGTTAGATTAAAGCGTACCACAGAAATTGCTGCTAAACGGGGGGCAAAAAATAATTATTGTGTTGCCATGACTGATTTAGGAGGGATACTTGATATCTTAGTGTCATTTTTAGGCCCTCAAGAGATTATCATTCAAATGAGAAGGAATCCAGAACTAATCGATACTTGTAGAGCGATAATAATGGAAAAATATCTAAAGCTTTACGATGAACTTCAAAATTTAATTAATAAATATGTAGATGGATGTGATACGTGGTTGAATCTTTGGTGCCCAAAGCGATATTATACCATGCAAAGTGATTTATGTGTTATGCTTAATCAGCAATACTTTTATAGGTTTGTGTTACCAGACCTTAAAGAACAAGCAGAGCATATGGATTATTCATTTTACCATTTAGATGGTCCGGAGCAAATTAGATTTCTTGATGATATTTTAAAAGTAGTTGATGGGATTCAATGGGTACCCGGGGCAAAACCGGGGATGCCACAAGATGGTGCTGATAAATGGATGCCACTTTATAAGAAAATTCAAAAGGCTGGAAAAAATATACATATGACAATATTTGATTACCCCGTGGTTCCAAAGGTATATAAGCAATTAGATCCTAAAGGATTATTTGTCTATACTGTGTATTTTACAAAAGGTTTAGCTGAGTGCTATTTACCGAAATTTATTGGGGGAGATGGGGGAGAGCTTGTGGTAAAAATTTCACAGTGGGCAAATGAAAATAAAATTGGAAGGATAAACAAGGCAAGAATAAGAGAATATACAACGAATAATAATATTCAGATTAGCAAATCCCTTGAAAGTCAAATACTCAGAGATTTAAAAAAAGAAGTAAGTACTTTTAGTTATATCCCAGACGTTGAGAAGAAACGGATATAATAGATTTTATTTTAAAGAAATTGGTCAAGAGATTAAATAACCTTAGAATTATTAATTTTTTTAAGTAAAAACCTCTTCTTTTATTGTAATAACATTCAAAATGTTTTAATGAATTCGAGATTAATATAATTTTAAATCCACTATGAAAAATGAGAAATGGTGAGGATGAATGGTAAACCGTTTAAGAGGAAAAATAGCTATAGTTGTTGGAGCAGGACAACAACCAGGAGAAGGCATTGGGAACGGAAGAGCAATGTCAATCCTTTTTGCCCGTGAAGGTGCAAAGGTAATGCTAGTTGATAAGAATCTTGAGAGAGCTAAAGAAACAAAATCCATGATTGATAAGGAAGGTGGAGAATCTTTTATTTTTGAAGCAGATATTACTAAAGAAGATGATTGTCAGGAAATAGCAAATAAATGTGTTGAGGTTCATGAAAAAATCGACATCCTTGTAAATAATGTTGGTATAGGTACAGGCGATAGGAATTTGGTCGATTTGAGTGAAGAAGCATGGGATAAGATTTTCGATGTAAATCTTAAGGGGATGTTTTTTGTATGTAAGTACATCTTACCCATAATGGAGAAACAGGAAAGTGGTTCAATAATAAATATTTCTTCTGTTGCTGCTGTTGCTGCTGCTCGTTATGTAGCCTACAAAATTTCAAAATCAGGGGTTAATTCCTTAACTCATCAACTTGCTATGAAGTATGCTAAGAATGGCATCCGAGTTAATGCTATCATGCCAGGTTTAATGAATACTCCAATGGCGATTGAAGGAATTTCAAAAGCTAGGGGGATAAACAAAGAAGATCTAATAAAAATGAGGAATAAAATGGTTCCTCTAAAAGGTGGTATGGGGAGTGCATGGGATGTAGCAAATGCAGCACTTTTCTTGGCATCAGATGAAGCAAAATTCATTACTTCAGTTATCCTCCCTGTAGATGGAGGTCAAAGTTCAAAGATTGGCTGAATTATTAAATAAAAATAAAGCAATACTACTTGAGACTTCTGAAAAGATAAGTTATCAATGTTAAAAAGATAAAAAAAAAGATTTTAAGACTACATGGGTTCAAACCCTAAGTCTACTCTTGTTTCACCCGTTAATTCGGTTTCTATGAATGATAATTTAACAGGAGTGCCAATTGAAATTGAGTCAGGCTTAGATTCATCTACACCTATTAATTGGCCAGAAATCATAGGTCCTTCATCAAGTTCTATGACTGAAAAACAATATGGTTTTTTCATAGAATAACCCTTACTTACCATGAACGTTGTTCCTACTCCAATACACGAAAATGCAACAAGTTTACCCTTACCAGACATCTCAACCCACTCTAAATCAGTTGAGTTGCATTTAATACATAATTTCCTTGGGGGGACATATGTTGCATTGCATTTTTTGCATTTAGAACCCATTAATTTCTTACTATTTACATATTCTAGATAATTTTGAACTGTAATTTCCTTTTCTTCTGACATTTTTGAATTTCACCTTAAATTTTTATTTTTCATAAATAGTAATAACACATGTAGCCCCAGATCCTCCTAAATTATGAGTTAGAGCTTTTTCTACATCAAATTTTACTTGTCTATTTCTTTCAGCAATTCCGCGCATTTGTTTAAAGATTTCAACTGCCATAGCAGCCCCGGTAGCACCAACAGGATGACCTTTTGATTTTAAACCTCCAGAAGTATTTATTGGTCTAGCTCCATCTCTCTTTGTTTCTCCATTTTTTATAGCTTCAACAGCTTTACCTTTTTCATAAAATCCTAAATCCTCTAAAGCTATGACTTCAGCTATAGTAAAGCAATCATGAACTTCTGCAATTTGCATATCTTTTGGACCTAATCCCGCCATATCATATGCTTGTCTTGCTGCTTCTTTAGCTGCCACAAAACTCATAATATCCGTTCTATCATGTAAAGAAAGGGCGGCACTTCCTTGTCCTGTTCCTGTTATCCATATTGGGGTATCTGTAAAGTTTTTTGCAACATCTTCAGCCGCTAAAAATACACAAGAAGCACCATCTGTTACCAGTGAACAGTCGAATAGTCTTAACGGGGAAGCAATCATAGGATTCGATGAGCTATTTAGATAATCCATCTCGTCTTTCCAGTCTGGTACATCTTTTCCTTCAGATTCGAGTTTACTGATCTTCCTTGTCATTAAATCTTTAATCGAATTTTGCATTTGAGCATATGGATTTTCTTTTCCATTTTCATGATTTTTTATAGCAACTCTTTTTAAATCGTCATGAGTAGTTCCATACTTGTTGAAATGAGCAGAGGCAATTGCTGCATACAAGCCTGGAAAAGTAGCTCCTGCGGGGTATTCAAATAGATTATCAGAAGCAGTGGCTAAAGTATCAGTCACGAGAGTTGTCGAAACTTCATTCATACATTCAACCCCACTTACAGCTATTACATCATGTGCCCCCGAGGCAATTGCTAAAATTGCTTGACGAAATGCAACACCACTACTTGCACAAGCTCCTTCCATGCGTGGTGCTGGTTTCGGAGATAATCCAACTAAATTTGCCATTTGTGGACCTAGGTGTCCTTGGTGATTGAATAAATCGGAGGAGTAATTTCCTACATAACAAGCATCTATATCTTTAGGTTCTATTCCATTATCTACTCTTTTAATGGCATCTAGCCATGCATCAACCCATAAATCCGGATTCCGTTTGGCAGGAAAATGTCTCCCAAATTTAGACATCCCCGCTCCAATGATTCCAACCTTTCTTGCTAATTTGCCCATAATTTCACCATATTTTCTTTTAAATTTTATAATTTTAGATTCAAAGAATTGAATTATTGAAAAATTAAATGTATTTTTGTTTTATATAATATATTTTTCTTAATCATGAAAATATTTAGATAAATACCATATTTCAACAAAAATCCCGATAAATGAAATAAATAAAGGTGCTACATAATGTACATTTTCAATAAGGAAACCCCCTAAGAATCCTGTGGGTAGAAACCCAATTCCTCTCATCATTCCAACAATCCCATAAGATTCTCCTTTTCTGGTTTCATCCAAACCAGTTAAAGACATCTGTTCAGAGGGGATAAATGTACAAACACTTATAGAAAACGGTATATGGCTAATGATTAAAGCAGGAAGCAAGAATGCTTTAAAACCTGATGCCCAAACAAAGTAAGCAATAATATTTATGAAAAAGAATGATAAGCCAAAGAACTGACTTAAAATAAGAGACTTCCTTTTTCCGATTTTATCTGCAATATGACCTCCAGGAATTTGAAAAATCATATTGGATGCATTAAACACAATGATTATCAAAGCAAGGTTTTCTCGTGTAATGAGATAAAAATCTCTTAATCCTCCACTATAAACTGATAAGCCAATATTATAAATAAATAAATCTAAAGAGAAGAAAATCAGTATAGCTTTACTCTTGGGATTTTTAATAATTTTTTTCCACACTCCTTGCTCTGAATCGAAAGAACCAGTAAGCTTTAATTTCGAGTTTTTCTCAAACTTAAATTTTTCAGATATAAAGATTAAGTTAATTAACCATTCAACTATTAAAATTCCGATATAAATTAAAAAGAAAAAGCGTGAATCCAGAGCAGGATTAAATAGCACAAAAGTAGAACCACATATCGTTCCCCCAAAAAAAGAGAAAATAATGAGTCCATACATTAAACCTTTTGATTTGTTACTATTTTCAGAAATGAAAATTAAACTGCTAAGATTGTTCATTACGATCCCAAAGAAAAATAACAAAATTCCTATAACCAAAAATAATATGGTATTAGAATTAGAAAAAATAAGAGATGTTAATCCTAAAACATAAAAAAGTATGCTACTTAACATCAACTTCTTTCGTCCAAATCGATCTGATAACTTACCCACCAAAGGCATTGGTAAAAATTGTACAATAGCACCAATAGTAACTAAAATACCCGTGATCATTATAGAATTTGTGAGTTCTAAAACAAACGGTTGATACACTACATTGAACATCCCGGCACCCATACCATGAAATAAATTGATAATAAAGAGTGCCCACAAATTTTTACGTTTTACTTTGTCAATTTCCTCTGAGTTGGTGTATTTATTCATCAATGAAGTTTCTCTAGTTAAATTCTATCAATTTGATATGAACTAAACAATCATAATTTGCCTGTTAAGGAAAAAAGTTACAAATCTTTTGAGGTTTTTGCTAATGCGTTCCTTTTATATATTTTTGTCGATTTTATAATGCTTAATCCTGAAAGTATTTGTGTAAAATCCACATTAAAATAAAAATTCCTACTATTGTAATGACAAAAGGAGTAATATAATTTACGTATTCAATAAGAAATAACAGTGCTTTCCCATACCCTTTACCTTAAAGGGAAATAGTTCCCATTTCTTAGAAGTACTCTATTTTTCTAAGAGGGTCATACAATTTAAATCTTCTACGCTATCCCAAAAATATACTAGTAGTATAATAGTAGCAAAAATAATTTACTTTTCAGCATATCCTCTTTATGAATTAAATTGAGGATATTTCCATGAAGATTAATAAATTAAAAGCGATTTTTTAAATAAAAAAGAAAAACAAATTTGATTATAGCAGTTAAAAGGTGTAATAATGGAAGTAAATAACAAAACAAAAATACTACCAATACTGGACAAGTACTCTAAAGTTTACGATGAAATTTTTAAGCTTAATCCAAAAGTAAAGCGTTTAAAAAACCCTATTGCTCGTAAAACTATAGGTAAAATGGCATCTATAGAGTGGGTATCAAGTTTGTTGAACATCCCACTCGAGAAGATCATTTCTATAATTCAAGAAGTAGTTGAGTCAAGTAGTGAAGAATTGACATATAAAGAACGTAAAGATATTTTGAAAGATATTCTATTAAAGATACATGAGGGAGGAGCGTTTGAAGAGCTTAAAGAAATGTTTCGAGAAGCGGTAGGAGATATAACTGCTCCTGAAATTGGTCAATTAGAGCAAGAACTAATTAATGAGGGTGCATTGGAAATCAAAGAAATTGCTAAGTTAAGTGACTTGCATGTGGCTTTATTTAAGGAATCCTTGGACGAGAAACCAGATTTTAACACTATACCTGGTCATCCAGTTCACACTTATCTTCAAGAAAACCTCGAAATAGCTAACTTGATTAGACAAATCAGGACTGCAAAAGAGGGGGAAAAATTAAGTTTATTCAAGCAACTATCGCAAGTAGAAGTTCATTATGCTCGAAAAGAAAACCAAGTGTTTCCAATATTAGAAAAAATTGGAATATCGGGACCACCTCAAGTGATGTGGGCAGTTCACGACAAGATTAGAGCAGGATTAAAAAACGAGAAAATTGAAGAAATTGAATCTATATTAGAGCAAGTTGAAGATATGATTTATAAAGAGGAGAGTATTCTCTTTCCAATGATATTGGAAGGATTCGAGGAGTCTGACTGGGTGAGCGTTCGTGATGGTGAGGAAGAGATAGGATATGCATTCGGGGTTATCCCAGGAACCGAGTGGAAACCAATCTCAACCAGCGATGTTCACAAACCTATAGAAGCTAAATCTATTAGAGACAAGCTTAACCTTGAAATTGGAAACCTATCCCCAGATCAAATTAATATTATGCTAAAAACTCTTCCGGTGGATATTACGTTTGTCGATGAAAAAGACGAAGTTGCTTACTATTCTGACACGGAAGATAGGATTTTTCCACGTAGTAAAGGTATCATAGGAAGAGCGGTTCAAAAGTGTCATCCCCCTAAAAGTGTACACGTGGTAGAAGATATCCTGCAAAAATTCAAATCTGGTGAAAAAGATGTAGCAGAGTTCTGGATACAAATGGAAGGTAATTTCATATTGATTCGTTATTTTGCTATGAGGGATGAAGAAGGGAAATATGTAGGCACGCTAGAAGTTTCTCAAGAACTTTCACGCTTAAGAAAACTCCAAGGGGAGCGTCGATTAGTTCAGTGGTCTTAATTTACATTTACATATAGGCAATAAAAACAATATTTCAATAATTTTATTCGATATTAATAGTCAAAATTTTTATCTATCTTTTCATTAATTTATTTTATGTCAGATTTAAAGCCAGTTCTATGGGAAAATTATGAAATTGGTCAATCAGCGTCATTTACCAAAACTATTTCCGAAGAGGATGTTATGAAATTTGCAGAAGTGACAGGAGATTATAACCCTATTCACGTTAATCCAGAATACGCAAAAACTCAGATGTTTGGAAAGCAAGTAGCACATGGTGCTTTGAGTTCTGGATTAATTTCGGCTGTTTTAGGGTTTAAATTATTTGGTCCAGGCATTTTATATGGTGGACAAACGGTAAAGTTTGTTGCTCCTGTATTCTTCGGTGATACATTAACAGCTATTGCTACGGTGAAAGAAAAATTCACCAAAAAAGAAGGTAAATTAAAATTCATTATCTGTGATACAATAGTGAAAAATCAAGATGATGTTGTAGTAACATCTGGAGAAGGTACAATAGTATTTATGTGAAATTTAATCTTTTTTTTTCTATTTTATTTAATGAAACGTTCTACATTTTACGGGAAATGTTTTCTTTTAAATCTCAATTGATTTATTACAAAAAAGTAGAATAAGTAGGATTTTCTAATTAATATATATGGCAAATGTGAAATTATATAATAAAATTCTACTAGAAAAATTACAGGCAGAAATCACCCTTAAATTAGGAAAGAAAATTTCGCAACGAGATTTATTAGATAAGAGTATTGAATTTGTGTATAAACGGTTTGATGAGTTTGTATCGGAGTATATTGATCATCCCCCAATCACAAATGAATTAATAAAGAGAATAGAAGAAAATGCAATTGACGTACCCTTGGAGCATCCAGAACAAGCTGATGATGAATTATTATATGGATTATAATCAAAAAAAGCAATAACTGAAAAAGTTATGACAGTTATATGCAAATCCTAAACGATTACTCCGTTTTGTTGATGCTTCTCTAATATTTTTAACTAAAAACGTCAAAGCGAGAGCACTATTATCATTTGATGACCATTTCGATGGAATTATCTCAAGATTATATTAAATCTTAATTATTTCCTTTTAATATTTTTAAGTCGTTCTAACGCAGCTTCATACTTTTTGTCTTTATTTGCCCATTCTTTAAGTTTCTGACAGGGAAACTCTTGACATTCATAACAATAATTCAAATTTTTATCTTTAATACAACATTTACGAATCTCACAACCTGAACTCCACATCTCATCATCCTCCCCCCAACACCCTATACAATTAAAATCTTCTGGCTTTACATTTTCCCATCTACCCTTGAAGTCTTCTACTAATTTTTTTGCTATTTTTGGATTTTCTGGTGCAAGGTGGATATGACAAGTACCACAAATCAAACCACAAGCTGCCATAGATCTTTCTTTCGTCATGTAAATCACAATTATTTTTTTATTAGAAATTTTAGTATTCAATTCCATATCGAGCGGTTATTCCTTTTGAGGAATAATAATGTTTTATCATTCTCATCTCAGTAATTAAATCAGCCATCCCCTTTATCTTCGGATGCATTTTTGGGCCCCCTGTCAGAACTAGTTCAACTTTATCGGGCTTATTTTTTATTAATTCTAATACGGGTTCAACAGAGATTACATTCATTGAAACCGCAACTCCAACCTCATCAAGAATAACAATATCATATTCATCACTCATGATAATTTCTTTAGCAAAATCAAGTGCTTTAGTTCCCTCATTTCTATCAAAATCACTTGGTTCTGCTATAAGATCGGGACTCCCAAACTGTTTTAGATCAAAATTGGATATATTCTTTATGGCTTCTATTTCTCCATATTTATAATTCCCTTTCATAAATTGAATCATGAAAACTTTAAATCCATGCCCTGTTGCGCGTACACCTTGCCCTATTGAAGCAGTTGTTTTGCCTTTAGGCATTACTATCTATATATGTATAGCAATTTTACCCCGACCAAAGTATACTTGCACAAGACCAACTTTTAATCTTTTTCTGTCACCCATTTCTATCAATTTCTCGAATCTAAATTAAACTATTAAATGAATCCTAATTTAAATTTGAGTTGTTTCGTTGCTGAAAACTAAGAATAATTTGAAAAGGACAAAAAAAATAAATAATAATTACTCATGTATACATTACTTTTTTCTCATATCTTTTGCTTTTGCCAGAAATTTATCTAAGTTTTCTCTAATTGCAATTTTATTAAATTTACCAACACTAGTTCTAGGGATCTCATCCACGATCGCAACAAGTTTAGGAAGCATCCATTTAGTTATTTTTCCTTTATCTACACCTTCAGTTGTAAGAAATTCAATTAAATCGTCTTCGACTTTATTAGAATTTGGCAAAATTTTTACTATAGCCATAGGTATTTCACCCCACACTTCATCTGGGACACCCACAACAGTTGCTTCGAGGACAAAATCTGCCATGGCAGATAAATTTTCAAGTAAGACAGTGGGAACCATTTCGGCACCGCTCCTTATGACATCTTTAATTCTATCTGCTATTACTATAAAGTCTTCCTCATCAACATAAGCTAAATCTCCAGTATGAAACCACCCATCATACCATACATCAGCGGTTTTTTCAGGGTTTTTATAATATTTTTCCATTACCCACGGTCCACGTATAATAATTTCTCCTATCGTTTCAGAATCATGGGGGACTGGATTTCCATCTTCGTCAATTACTTCCACTTCAAGCCCGGGAACGGGTAATCCTGTTTTTACTCTTACTTCATCCAGTTTTTCTTTAGGCCAATCTCTCATGTATTTCTTAACAAACGCTCTAATAGTTGTTGGTGCTGTTTCAGTCATCCCGTAGCCAGAACTTGCTGTGAATCCAGGAATTTTTTTCTCAACCTTTTTTTTTAATCCTAAGGGTAAAGCTCCGCCACCTACACTAACAGATACAAGACTACTTAAATCATATTTATCTATATCTGGATATTCAATTAGCAACGCTAATATTGTTGGTACAACTGCCACAGATGTTACTTTTTCAGTTTGGACTAATTCGCAAAACCCATCGACTGTGAATGTACCAGGTAACACCATTTTCACCGCCAGAAATGTATAGATGAAAGGGGCACCCCAGGCATGAATATGAAATAGTGGAGTAGTTACCATTGGAACATTATTTTCACCAAGAGCTTTATGCGCAGGATCATTCACAAAAGCCGTGTAAGCAATCATATGTAAAGTAAAGATATATAAGGCTCTATGAGTGAACATCGCACCTTTTGGGAGACCCGTGGTTCCAGTTGTATAGCAAAGAGTGGCATAGTTATCTTCGTTTAAATAAGGCCAGTCGAACTCATCAGATTGTAGACTAAGCAACTCTTCATATTCATAAATATTTTCAATTTTTGTATCCGGTAAACCTGGTTTATCAGACATATATACAAATTTTTCAACGGTATTTTTTATCTTATCATATGCTGATTCTAATAGTGGCAAAAGTACATCATCAACAAAAATTATTTTATCTTCTGAGTGATTTATTGTATATGTTATATGATCGATGGCAAGTCTCACGTTAATTGGATGCAATGTAGCTCCAATACAAGGAACTGCAAAATATAGTTCTAAATGTCTATGTGTATTGAGTGCCATTGTCGCAACTCGATCCCCAGGTTTTCCAGGTTTTCCGGGCTTCACATTAAAAGCTTTCAAAAGGTTAGCCAGGCGACATGTACGTTTATACCACTCAATCCAAGTAAAACGGTTGTATTCTCCAGTAATATGATTTCTATACACAACACCTATCTCATTGGGATAAGTTTTTATGGGTCTTTGCATAAAGGTTGTAAGTAATAGGGGGTAATGAGAACTAAATTCGGGGAATGGTCCTTTAATCATTTTATATCTCCATTTTTAAGTCTTTCATAATTTTGATATTAAAGTTATCATTATTTTTATTTTAATCGTTTCTGTTTAGATATTTTAAAAGAGGGTTGTTCATTCTCAATTCTCTAATTTAATAGCCTTTAAAGAAAAAATTAGTAAGAATAAAAAGAAACAATCATTATGTGCATTCTTACATTCGATGATACTTAAGATATTCAATATGGGTTGAAATTTAAAGATTTAATTATCGATATAAGAGATAGGGTAAAAAATTATCAAAACCAATAATATTTTTTGTTTCTTTAAGAAGATAAGCTCTTTTTAATACCAAAAATTTAAATTCTTTAAAAATAAAAAAAAATGAAAATTTTTAGACTTTAAAAATATCTACTTACTTTTCATATCTTTTGCAATTGTTAGGAATTTATCCAAATTTTTTCTGATTTCTATTTTATTAAATTTCCCAACACTTGTTTTAGGTATCTCATCTACAATTGCTACCAGTTTAGGAAGCATCCATTTAGTTATTTTTCCTTTATCCACACCCTCGGTCATGAGAAAATCAATCAAATCTTGTTCATTCTTAGCAGAACCCGAAACAAGTTTCACTATAGCCATTGCTTTCTCCCCCCAAACTTCATCTGGAACGCCTACTACAGTAGCTTCGAGTATGAAATCAGCCATAGCAGCCAGATTTTCAAGGAGTACAGTAGGAACCATTTCTGCCCCGCTTCTAATAATATCTGACATCCTATCTGCTATGATTATAAAATCTTCCTCATCAATCTTTGCCATATCCCCGGTATGAAACCATCCTTCACGCCAAACTTGTGCAGTTTTCTCAGGGTTTTTATAATATTTTTCCATTACCCAAGGACCACGAATGACTATCTCTCCAAGAGAATTATTATCATGAGGGATTGGTTTTCCATTTTCATCCACAACTTCAATATCTAATCCGGGATAGGGTAAACCTGTTTTTACTCTTACCTCATCTAATTTCTCTTTAGACCAATCACTCATATATTTTTTTACGAATGCTGCAATTGTCGTAGGAGCAGTCTCAGTCATTCCATATCCTGAACTTGCTGTAAATCCGGGTAATTTTTTCTCAATCTTATTTTTTAATCCCAAGGGTAAAGCACCACCACCTACAGCAACACTAACAAGACTACTTAAATCATAATTATCGAGATCCTTGTATTCAAGAAGTAAAGCTAATATAGTCGGGACCACACCTACAGTAGTAACCTTCTCTGTTTGAACAAGTTCGCAGAATCCTTCAACAGTAAACGTTCCTGGTAGCACAATTCTTACTCCCATTAAGACGTAGAAAAAAGGCGCTCCCCACCCATGTATATGAAATAAAGGTGTGATTATCATAGGAATCGTATTCTCACCTAGAAACACGCGTGCGGGATCGTTACTAAAAACAGTGTAGGCTAAAGTG
>JAGXNR010000073.1 GCA_019894875.1 Promethearchaeota archaeon
GAATGGAGTAGTCCAGGTGTCAGAGTGAGTAAAACATATGAAGGTCTTGATTTGATGATCCAGTTATGGACAAAAGATAAGGTTGATTTTGAAGGTAAATACTATCAATCCAAAGGAGCTATATTGGATCCAAAACCATTGCAGAAACCTTACCCAAAACTCATTTTTGGAAGTCAAGGGACAAGAATGCTAAAACTAGCAGGTCAATATGGGGACATTTGTTTCATTCCTCCTTGGCCTGGGAAGAATCCTGAGGATATGAAGCAAATTGTTAAAGAATCAGCACAACTTCATAATCGAACTAATAAAATCGCATTTATGGCAGGAGAAATGGGACCTTCCGATATAGGAGAATACCTTACAAAAGTTGAACAAGCTGTAGGTGATGGTGCGGGTTATTTTCTAGCAAGTTTTCAACGAACTACGAATCTGACAGATACTATAAAAAAATTTGCGACAGAAATAATACCTTCATTTAGATGAAAGATCTCCTCATATACAACTAGGATATCTTCTCTTTTGAAGGGCTTCCATTTAAATACGGGGATATATTTTCAAAGGGCTCATCCGGTTTTAACGGATTCCAACGGTTATTTAAATGACCGTTGAATTGTTTTTGGGCTTGTAACCCTCCTGATAATATCCTTTTGTAATCATAATTCCCCTTGATGTTCCTGTTAAGAATACTTACGAGATTACTTTCTGTGATCTGATATTTTCTATACAATTCTTCATAAAATACACCGCGTCTAAACTCTTGATATATTTTTTTTGTTTCCAACATACTCATTTACTGATATTCTCATTATTATTTTGTAAAGATACATAATTCCTAAAGAATTCATAAAACATTAATATTTAGAAAATACTATCAATTTATCATGAATTTTGAAGGGAATAAAGCGTATTGGGACAGTCGATATTCAAACGAAGGTAAAATTTGGGGAGAAACCCCGAGTAAATCTGCTTTCTATGCTTTAAAACTGTTTAAAAAATATGAAATACGGAAAATTCTTATTCCTGGTTCTGGTTATGGAAGACATACAAAACTTTTTTCAGAAAATGGATATAAAACTGTAGGAATCGAGATTTCTGGAAAAGCTATTGAAATAGCTAAAAATTTTGATCCCCAAACAACTTTTATTAATAGATCTGTTATGGATATGGATAGCATTGAAGATACTTATGATGCGATTTATTGTTATAATGTACTTCATTTATTTCTCGCAGAAGATCGTCATTTGTTTCTTAGAAAATGTTATAATATATTAAAAAAGAATGCTCTCGTTTTTTTTACTGTTTTCTCAGAAGAAGAATCTAGTTTTGGAAAAGGAAAAGAATTAGAAAAACACACCTTTGAAAGCAAACCATGGAGGCCTACTCACTATTTCTCTAAAGATGATCTAATAAAACATTTTAAAGATTTTGCTATTCTTGAGACAGATATTATAAAAGAACCAGAAGACCACGGTGAAAATGGCCCTCATACTCATATATTAAGATATCTTTTCGGTCAAAAGTTAGTTTAAGGGGCAAAACTTGACCTCATTTTAATCCCCCAATGCCCATCTTGGTTTGTAATAACCCATAACGATGGAAATTCGCCTATTTTAGTACTATCTGCTCTGTAACGTGAAAATTGAATTGCTATATGAATCTTGCTAGGGCTACTTTGTATAACTTTTCGATAATCCCAACAGCTGTGATTCCATTTATACACGTTAACAAACCACTCGAAGAAATTAGGTGGAGTTTGTGGAGGATGCGCAGTAATTCTAACCTCTTGGTTTTCCATTCCTAATCGAACATGTGGAAAATTAAGTGATTCATCACATTTCGAAGCATCTCTGTTATTGAAAGCATCCATATATGCAATTGCGACATTTACTGCTTTTTCTTCGTACTCATTGGATACACTAGTAATCACCTTCTCAAAATCTTTTGAATCTTTAGTGATTCTTTCCAATGTGATTATTTCTTTAGGGTACTCAACGTTATTCATTTCTAATATTCCTTATATATTAATCGTCATTTTAGAGTAGAATTATTTCTAACTCGTCTTTAGATTTGGCGTTCCCTTTTATTATGCTATTTTGATTGCGGAAATTATCAAAATTTAGTTTACTACCTTTTACAATTACGCAATTATCTAGTTTGAAATTTTTTCCAATCTCAACATTATCAAATATTATACAATTTGAAATCTCTGCGTAATCCTTAATTTCTGAATCATTTCCAATATATACCTTCGGACCGATTAATACATCATCACCTATCTTCACATTATTTCCAAGAATTACTGGTTCCATGAATGTAGGATAATCTCCTATGTAATTATCTATTTTCAACCCTTTAATATGTTCTTTTAAAAGGTCCGCTTTTAATTCCTTAATTTTTTCTACATCAATCTCTTTTTTACTAAGTAAATTCTCTAATTGCTTTAGTAGCTCTTTCATTATTATCATTTAAACTAAGAATTATAATTCTAATATTTCAATAAGTTTTTCAATATTTTTACCAGTTTTACCACTGGTCGTTATTACGTGTATGTCAGGATTAATATCTTTGGCGTCTTGAACCATTTTTTGAATATTAGTTCCCAATCTTTCTGCCAAATCAATTTTGTTAATAACCGCAACTTGAGACATTTTAAAAAGCATTGGATGCTTTTCGATGACCCATTCTCCCTCAGTTGTGGAAACTATTGTAATTCGTTTGTCAGTACCAAGAGTAAAGTCTGAAGGGCAAATTAAATTTCCTACATTTTCAACGAATACTAAATCATAATTATTTAGATCTTTATTTTCTATAATTTGGTGTATATGGTATGCATTTAAAGCGCATTCCCGACCAGTATTGATCTGAACAGTTTCAGCATTATGCGCCTGGATTCTATCGGCATCAATCCTAGTTGTGACATCACCACAAATTACTAAGATTCTATACTTTTCAGACAAGATTTCAACCATTTTTTCAATGATTGCAGTTTTCCCAGCACCGATAGCTCCGACTATATCAATTGATTTTATATCAAATTTTCTTAATTCTTGATTGTTTTGTTGTGCTAGTTGTTCATTATCTTTCTTTACTTCCATTTTAGTTTGGACTACAAGATCTCGAATATCATCTGTTGCTAAATTAATGCTCTCGAGTTCTTTTATCCGTTCAATATCTTTTTCTGGCATTCTTATTATTAAATAAAAGAAAAGACTATAAGGATTACCTTTTTAAATTAAAAATCAAAAAAAAATTATTTGGTTTTATAATTATAGAAACCTTTTCCTGTCTTTACACCCAATTCATTGCTATCAATCATCTCTTTCAGAGCATCTGGTGGTTTATCATCGGGGAAACTGCTATTTTTAAAATAAGACATCTCAATATCATATACTACATCTAGTCCAATTCGATCCATGAATTGAAAAGGTCCTAAATCGCTTTTGCTGAAAAATTCGCAAAAAATCTTCCATGCCTTGTCAACGGTTTCAATATCTGCATAACTCCCGGCCCAAATCTTCAGACAGTCCTTTTTAATCGCTCTCCAAATTCTGTTCATTACAAAGCCATAACATTCTTTTTTCACTTCAAGAGGAATAATTTCTATGCTTTCTAGCCAAGCCCTACCTTTTTCGAATGTATCTTCACTTGTTTGAGTTCCACGCATGATATCCGCTAGTGGTAGTCTAAATAGATCATAGAAGTGGATATTCATTACTTTATCTTTTCTTTCCACCACATCTTCAATCTCTGAAATTGGTATTGAGGAACTATTTGTGGCTATAATTGTATGAGGTGAAGCTGCTTTATCTATCTTTGGAAAGATTTCTCGTTTTAATTCAAGCTTTTCAGGTACAGCTTCAATTACAAGATCCACCTCCTTAACTGTATCAGCGATATTATTAAATTGAGTTATAGATGCACTTAGATTTTTGTCTTCTATTCTTTCTTTCATCTTTTTTGTAAATACATCTAAATCTTCCTGATTGGTATCAAATACCTTAATGCTATAGTTATAAAGGAGAGATTTCTCAATGATTTGTTTACCCAAATAACCCGCACCTACTATTGCTATTATACTAATTTTATTACTCATATTCAATTCTCCTAGTTTTTGATAAGATTAGTAATTTATATGAATAATAACAAATTAATTTGATCTAATAAGTAGAAGTCTTATAGAAGAGTAGAAATACAATAATGGAAGTTAAAGATATTAAAAAAATTGCTGTTGTTGGAGCTGGTGTTATTGGAAATAGTTGGACAGCAAATTTTATATGGAAAGGATATCCTGTGAATCTTTGGCTCTTTACCGCAGAGGAAGAAAAAAATGCTAGGCAAGAAATTCAAGAACACCTTGAAATATTAGCTACCAATGGAGTGTTTGGAAAGGAAGAAATACTCGATATGATGAAATTAATAAATTATACAACTAACCTTGAAACCGCAGTCAAAGATGTTCAATTAATCCAAGAATCAATAATCGAAAATTTAGAAATAAAACAGAAATTTCTCGCGCAGATAGACAAGTATGCTAACCCAGATGCAATTTTTGCCAGTAGTACATCGTATCTTTTAATAAGTGAGATCGCAAAATTTTCGAAAAACTCTCATAGATGTATTGGGGCTCATCCTTTTAATCCACCTCACCTTATTCCCCTCGTAGAAATCACTATCCCAGAAGGTGACAAAGGATCGATTGAAACTGCAGAATTGGCAGCAAAGTTTTATGAAAAAATTAATAAAGTCCCTATTATTTTGAATAAAGACGTTCCCGGTTTTATAGCAAACCAAATACAGGGGGCCGTAAGTACAAAATGTGGTGAACTGCTTGCTAATGGTGTTTGTACCGCTGAAGATATAGACAAAGCAATGTCTTTCGGTCCAGGTTTACGGTGGGCTACTATGGGTCCTTACCTAGTTTTTCAGTTAGGTGGAGGTAAAGGAGGGATTAAAGGAATAACTTTACATATTAGAGGAGAATCAGGAGATCCAATGGATGAAAAAGCGAAGATGGAGCTTGAAATGTATGCAAATTTTATACAAGGAGAAGTTGATAAAGAAATGGCAAAAAGACCTCCTGAGTTTGGAAACGATAATGAATCTCTAAGAAAATTTCGAGATCGCCTTATTATCAAAATCCTAAGAGAACATAAAAAAATTTAAAATATCGTTTCGTTTAATTTAATTACAAAATAATAACATAGGGAAGCTAAATATGAATCTATTTTATTTAATTGGTGGAATAATTTCAATATTTTTATCGGTTGCTCATGCTTTTTGGGGAGAAAAGAATCTCACTTCTGACTTAGAATCCTCCAATGTCCCTGAAGAAACGATTATAAGTTATAGTATAGCTTGGCATCAAATCTCAAAGAACCTACTGGTAACTGGAGTAACATTAATAGTTATATCCTTTTTAGATTTAATTATGGGAATCTATATTCTTGCTCTGTTCATTACTATCCAGGTAATTGGAAATATCTTGGTATATTCTTTAATATTACTTATAAAGAAAAAATCAGATCTTTTTAAAAAAACACTTCCCCAGCTGCTAATATTTGCGATAATGGTTGTTTTTATACTCTTGGGAATATTTGTGTAATGCAATATTCTTGTAAGGATATAGAATCAAAAATGTTTTAGTGCCAGTTGAATTTCTTCTTGAACTTTCCCCCTACTACTCTCAAGAAAAGATTCTAAAGCTGTTTTAGATTCATCTCCACCAAGTCTTCCTAAAGCCCAAGCAATCATTCCGTTAACTTGATCATCAGTATTTTCTTTAAACGCCTTGATAAGCTCAGGAATATACTTCGGATCTAGTGAATTACCCATAGCTCTAGCCACATTCATTTTCCACCGCCAAGTTTCATTAAATGATTGGTAAAACATGTGAGGCCAGATTTTTGTCTGATAGTATTCTAGATCCATATGAAGCAAATTTACCAAATTAAATTCCTCTTCTTTAGCTGCTACTCTCTCATTTAGAGGTAAGTTTTGAGATAACCACGGTCTGTTTCGAGGACAAACTTCCTGACACCGATCACAGCCATATACCCAAGTACTCATTTGCTCACGAATTTCTATTGGTGTTATCCCAACTTGATAATAACTAAGAAAAGATATACATTTCCTAGGATCGATTGTGTTTGGAGCTCTAAGAGCTCCTGTGGGACATGAAGCAATACAGGTATTTTTACACCACTTAGGACAACCTACTTCTACTGTAGGCTCATCAGGCTCAAATTCATAATCTACTATTAAAGGTATTGGAGATATCCAAGAGCTTTTCCGAGCTATTCGATTAGAATAGAGGAAATTATTTTTTCCAAAAGTTCCTAATCCCGCTCTTGCTGATGTTAATCGATGGGGGATATTGAATGGTGATCTCGATTCGATTCCGTGTTCTCCTAAAAAACTACGAAAAGCCTTAAAGCGTTGATATAGTGGACCTCTAGTTTGACGATGATCATCTAAATATGCGCGCCCGAAATATCCTTCTAATCCTGAAGGGAACGCTTCTCTGAAATAAACGTCAATTAAAACAACAATTGATTTGCCATTAGGCATAATATTTTTAGGATCAAGGCCTTTCTCGATATCGGTACCACCTAAAATAAGCCAGGCATATTCTTGCTTTCTAGAATCCAAAATTTCTTTTTGAGATTCAAAAGGTTCCATAGTTGTAAATCCTATATCGTCAAAACCTAATTCTAACGCTTTTTCGATTACTTCGTTTTTCTCCATAATTATACCATTTGAAGTATTGTTAATGTGATATCTTAAAATCTAAAATCATATTATAAGTTAAGCCCTTCTAAAAATAATCTAGACATAGATCTTAGTATTCAACTTGGATAACTAATTGTTCTTTATAGCCTATTATTACTTTGAAAAGCCCTTTAAGTTCTATATCAAAATCACTATCTTCAGTATCTACTCTTAAACAATCAAGATTTCTTATTTTGTCTTCGGTTGCAATAATTTTTATGTTCTTTTTCCCTATTTTTTTAATCACTTCTGGAGTAAATTGTTTATTTCCTCTTCCAAAGATAAATCCTTGCCCCCCTATCGGAGAAATTATAATCTCAACATCATGAAATTTCTCTAATAATTCAAGAATACTTTTTTCATTCAAATCTCTTCCTATTATCTTCTTATTGTTAATCGCATCTATTCCAAGTAGAGTTTTGGATAACTTCAAACTATCTGTTATTGTTTTCACAGTCGTGCCTGGACCTAATAAATAGAGTGTGTCTTTTTTCATATCTTCAACTATCCATTGGGCAATTTCTTGTTTGTTTTCTTCAATAGTCCTGCCAAATTGTGAACCAACTTTACCAGCCTGTACGAGATTTTTAAATTTAAGAACTTTCAAATAGCCATACAAAGTTGATTTTAACATATCTTGTCTTACAAGCTCCTCATCTATATCTAAGATTTCCCTATCTTCAGTTTCAATAAATTCTTCTACAAATCCATCAATCATTTGAGCTGCTGCTTTCGGATTAAATGTAAAAACTGAACTGTACATTTTAACGCCTCCTGGTACGGCGACTATGGGTATTTCTATACCGATTGCATCATAAATATCTCTTGCAGTTCCATCTCCGCCACAAAAAATCAGGATCTCAATCCCTTTTTTAAGCATCTGCTTTGCTATTCTTTTTGTATCTTCAGCTGATGTAACTTCACCAATTATGTCTACTACTTCAAATTCTATTCCCTTACCTTCAATAATATCCGCACCCATCTTACCAGGTGCTACGAATATAAATAGCTTTTCTTTACTTTCTATATGGGATAATAATTCATTTACTCTCTTTGGTGTTATTGGTTTAGCCCCCATTTTTAAAGCTTTCTGATATGAATCTCCATCTGTTCCTTTAAGTCCAACACTACCTCCCATTCCAGCTATTGGATTTACAATCAGACCAATCTTTTTCATAGGATTAAATTTTTGCTGTCAATTTACTAAGCTATTTTTTTGTAGGAGCTACTTCGAGAATAATTTCTTCTTTCTTCTTAACTTCACGTTCCAGTAGAGGTGGAATAGATCTTCTTTTGGATAAATAAGTTAACACTGTATTCACTTTAGGATCGATTCTTATATCAATCACTGCAGGAACATTAGAATCAAAAGCACGTTGTAACGCAGGACGGATTTCATTCGGATCTGTAACTAATTCACCATAACAATCAAAAGCTTCGGCATATTTATCATATCGGGTTTTACTGTTTAAAGAACTTCCTAATCCAAAAAATTTCTTACCATGAGTCATTTTTTGACCTCGAGCTACCATTCCCCAAAGACTATCATTGCTTATTACTACTACAATGGGTAAATCAAACCTTCTTGCGGTATCTAACTCTTTTCCATTAAACAAAAATGAACCATCACCAGTCAAAACTAGAATCTTTCTGTCAGGATCTACGTATTTAGCCGCAATAGCCATTGGAACACCACCTCCTAGATGTTGGATCCCTAAACCTCCTGAAAAATAAAGTGATTTGGGTGTATGAGCTCTTAAGTAGATAAGTCCCCAAACTGTTGTATCTCCCCCATCCAAAATAATAACTCCATCTTTAGGCATAAAATCCCGTATTTCTTTTACAAGACGCTGAGGTTGAATTGGGATCTTATCTGAAGATCCTTCTTTCTCCAAACGTGCTTCAAAATTTTTCAACTGATTTTGAATAGTTTTAACCCATTCTGTTTCTGCTCTAGGACTTTTTAATTTTTCATTCGCAATGTTGAATAATTGAGTAAGTACTCCTTTAACATCCCCTACGATTGGGATATCTATCGCTCGATTTCTTCCTATTTCTTCAGCCTTAATATCTACTTGAATCAGTTTCACTTCATCTGTAAAATGAGGCATATATCCATAGCTCATATATTCGCTCATTCTGGATCCAAGTATTAATACAACATCAGCTTTTTGGAGTAAGGTGGTTCCTGGACCATCTATAGGAGTTGCTGGACCGAAAAATAGAGGATGATCGATTGGAAATTCCCCAAATCCAAAACCCCAAGATCCTACAGGAATTTGCGTCAGTTCAGCAAATTTAAGTAACTCTAATGATGCATCAGAAAAAGCAGCTCCGGTTCCTGCTATTATTAATGGATATTTTGCTTTTAATAATAAATCAGCTGCTCTCGATACCAGAATTTCATTACCATAAGGCCCATAAAAAGACCTCAATTTCTGCACAGGCTCAAATGCTCGTTTTACGATGTTTAATTCATCATCACTTTCCCTCATTAATACATCAGAAGGAATGACTAAAACTACAGGACCAGGTCGACCAGTTGTAGCAATCCTAAACGCCATATTAATATATTCTGGAATTCGAGCAGTTTCATAACAATATCCACTCCATTTCGTTACTGGTCGAAGGGAAGGCACAACATCGATTTCATTATGAGGTAATTTTTCAAAAAGCATCAATGGTGTACTAGTACAAATTGCTACAAGAGGAATACTAGCATCATAAGCCAATGGAATAGCAGGAAATAAATCTGTTATTCCTGGACCAGATGGAACTGAACAAACACCAACTTCCCCCGTAGCAAGATAATACCCCATGGCAGCATGGCCTGTTGCTTGTTCATGACGAAAATCAATTATATCAATTCCTAGCTCTGTACATGAGGAATCCTGACAATAATTGTATAGTATTGCATTGTCGCCACAAAGAGTAAATATAACCTTAACTCCTTGGTTATCTAAAGCCCGAATTACTAATTGGGCTCCATTTGCTTTAGTCATAAATTTTCACTTTAATTATTGCTAAATTTATTAAAAGTTTAATAAATATAGATTTAGATGTCTTTTATTATTAAGTCTAGCATTTGGTTTTTAAATAGGTATAAAAAAAAAACTAGAATTCAATATTTAAAGGTTGAAAAAGCCATATAACATGAAAAATGGTCCAGCGATTAATGATATTATATTTACTACGATCTCAATTAGATTTTCTTTCCTTCTTTCCTTGCTATATGTCTTTTGTTGAATGTTGAATGAAAAATCTAATAATAACAAAAAAAGAATTGCGCTCCCTCCTGCTATTGAAAAAAAGATCCAATATTCTTGATTTGTAATAAGACCTATAGCAGATATAAACAAACAAGGTGCAGCCCAACCAATATCTGGAAGAATAAAAGACCTTTCAAATACAAGGTATACTTCAGTTTTTTCTGGATTTTTATTTTCGATTATAAGGAAGTAAATCCAAAAACCAATTATACCAACTCCAAACAATATCTGTAAAACTGCTATTAAAATATCCATAATTTAATTCCTCTTTTTTAAATAATAATTTATATTGAATTTATTAGTATAAAAATTTATAAAGTTAAATTATAGATTTTAATGTATTCGGTGGTACACCCACTTCAACTATACCTCCATCTATAGGAAATACATGCCCTGTTATGAAATCACTTCTTGGAGAAGCTAAGAACATCATTAAATCAATAACATCTTGAATTGTGCCTATTCTATTTAAGGGTGTTTTGACATTTCCGTCTTTCATAGTTTGTACCATAATCCCTTCATTATTTCGATAAATACCTGTAACATGGAAACCTGGTGCTATTGCATTAGATGTTATAGTTGGAGCAAGAGTTTTTGCTAAAAGTTGCGTAAGTGCTATTATCCCTACCTTACTAATACTATAAACTGGAATTGTAGGGTCAACAACCATACCTGCTATGGATGTTGTATGAATAACTTTCCCTCTAATAGGCGAAAATTCCTGACGATTCATCCGACGGCATACTAATTTATCAACTAACCATTGACCCTTAAGATTAATGTTCATGGTCGTATCCCATGCTTTTTCACCAAGCTTAAGAATCTCTACACCATAACTTGGAGCAGTCCCGGCATTATTAAAAAGGACATATACGTTATCTAGTTCTGAAAATGCTTGTTCTGTCATTTTTTTAACTTGTTTAGAATCTGAAACGTCACACACAATTGGGATTACTTTTTGTCTTGTTTCTAGCTCTATTTTTTTAGATGTTTCATACAATGATTCTTCATTGATGTCAACCAATACTAAATCTGCTCCATTGTCAGCAAACGCATGAGCTACACCTCTTCCAAAACCCGAGGCACCTCCAGTGATCAAAACACCTTTTCCTTCTAAAAATTTTCCATCCATTTAGTTTTCACTTTCCTTATTGTAAATTTAATTATCTGGTTAATGATATTATTTTTTCTTCTAAGTATTTATAATTTTAAGAAAGATTCTTTCATGAGGATTTAAAACCAAAACTTTAATTATTAAATCGTAATTTAAAAATAATATAGAAATATCAAGTGAGTCTAATATGGTTGATAAAGTCGTACCTTTTTTAATAAATATGGGGGAAGTTATTCCAGCACGAAGTCAAGCCACTCTATTAAATGAACTGACAATGGCTTTAATTGAATGTATCGAGATTTATCGTAAGAGTCTTAAAAAGTTGGGACGGTTATCAAAAATCGCAACAGCTTTTTGGCCTGTTCGCTTAATTCCATTATCCGATACTAGAGCATGTGTATGCAGTTATCTCTATAATAAACAAGAAAAATTAAGTGTTGGCAAATTCGCTCAAGCACCCCCTAGACCTGAAGCCGTTATTAAAGGGGCAGACCCTGTAAGTTTCTTAAGTTCATTACAACAATTCAATAATACTTACCTAAGAAAGACTAAGAATTTCAAAAGAGGTGTGGTTATTCAAGAAGCCCTATTTAATTCAAACGAAGTTGGTTATTTTCAAAACTTTTTCCTTAATCAGTATAATTTAAGTTCACATACATCCCCGTATTTTCTACTCGAGGGGGGATCAATATCAAAGAGTGTAAACCAAACGAGAATTGTTCCTGATGTTACAGAATTTATATCTCAAAAGGATGTTCAACTTCTTGATACTTATGGGGATGCGATTACTAAATTGTGTGAAAGCTGGATTCAAAAAGGGGCAAAGGATGCAGATAAAATAAGAGATACTAAAGTCGATACTGGTGAAGAAGAAAAACAATTAGCGATTCTTAATAAAGAGTTGCAGGCAGAAAAAGAGAGAACGATAGAAAAATCACCAGAAGAGTTAGTTAAAAGTGGAAAATATAAAATCAATGATAAAACTGGAGAATTAAATAACAATCTTAATGATATAAAAGGTAGTGTTGATCGCATGAGAAATGCTATTAATCAAAGAGATCTCTTTATGACAGAAGAGAGTTTAAAAGATATTGATATCAAATACAGTGATTTAGGAAATTCTATAACTCGTTATAAAAACGAAATAGCTCAGTTAAGGAAAAATGTACAGCGGGAAATCTCTGACCAAGAAAAAACAAAACAACAGAAAGTTAGAGAATTGGAAAGAAAAAAAACCGAAGTTGAAAAACAAATTGAAGCGAAACATTCAGGATTAAGTAAGGATTTAACTTCTGCAGAAGATGTAGTAGCTCAAATTAAAAACGAAAAGCAATCTTGTTTAGATAATATTGAGAGTATAAAAGATAAAGAAATGACAGATGTTCAAACATTTTTCAATAATTACTCTCTTGAATTAAAAACACAAAATGTTATTGCTGGTATTCCGATTTACATCTTTTACTTTGTTGATCCGAATACAAACAGTACAACTGAAAGAGCTCCTGTGCTACCAATTTTAGTTGACAACGGGAAAATAGTAAGTACAAAAGTTAAAACAAGCTTTAGGCAAAAATTACGAGATCTAATGAACAAAGATAACGCTATGATTAGTTTAGTTGAAACCCAAGGGGATAAAAATAACTTAATGGAAATGAAAAATTTAGATTCTCGTTTGGAGGATGCGATTAATGATTTAAGAATTCGAAAGATCTTGAGTAAAAAATTAGCAGAATCCGCGAAAAGTGTTATAGCTGATTTAGTTTGGTAAAAAAACCTACTTTTTAATTTATTTTTTCTTAATAACAGATTTTTATTAAGGATGCTAAAATTTCTCTTTTTTGTATAACATCTTGGACAAATGTGACAAAACTTTTAAATATTTTATTAACATATTTGTAATTCACAGATTAAATTAAATTATTTTAGCTAATTAGGGTGAAACTGAAATGAAGAATGCTAAAAATCGAATAATATCAATTTTGATTTTGCTTATACTAAGTTTTGTTGGATTAATGTCGAATAATTCTATAGATAATACTAATGTAAATTCTAATATTAACGAAAAATCTACACCAACTCTTAGCAATGTATATAAAATTCTTGGGCATACATATGATTTTGAAGATGAAACAGAAGGTCAAGATCCTACAGGTGAAACATTAAGTACTAATGAAGCTATAGGATGTACTGCTAATATTGAAAATTTAGCTGATGGTCAGCAACAACATCTCTCACTCTATAAATTTGGAAGTACAGGACGGGTTTGGGTTAGAGATAATTTTTCACATTTTGGTGAGACGTATACTGCTGGTGAATATCACGTGAAAGTCTATCATGACAATTCTGGTTTTGGTATAAATTTGAATTCGGCAAATGGTGAAGCCATCTTAGCTATGGTCTGGGATAATGGTGAAATAAGAGATAATGTAGGTGGCACCCTTCTTGCGACATATATTTTGAATCAATGGTTAGATGTAATTATTTATTTCAACCTCACTTTGGGTTGGATGTTCGATCTCGATGGTGTTCGTTATGGGGATGGTTATAGCATTCCATTTTTTGGACCGTTTACCGCAAATGCAGAGCATATTTGGATAACATCTTTTATATCTGCCGGTGGTGATGGTTATTTCCGTGTAGATGATATATTTTATTACTATGAAAGCGAAAACCTCATAAATATTCTCTCCCCAGTAAATAAAACATACACAAAAGCTATGAGTGGATACTATCCCGCCACAAATGGATTTGAAGACCAAAAAATTGGTTCCTTTCCTATTGGTTGGATTGACGATACGAGGGGCACCACATCAGTTACAATTTTTCCAGAGAAAGATGGACATAAAATGGTGCTAAGATCGTTTGATGCTGACACCATTGGTCAAGCGAGTGCTACTGTAAAGCAAAATTTTGCTGCACAAGTATCTGGGACTGTAGAATTTTGGGTTCTAAAAGAAGCAGGTGGTACTGGTAGCCCGGCAGCGATCACGTTGCGTAAGAATGAATCATCTACGTCCGTAATTGATATTAAAATAGATGATAGTAATAGAGGAGCCGTATTTTGGGATGAGGGTACCGCTCAAGAAATCGGTAGTTATTCAGATGATCAATGGTTCCATATTAGATTTGATTTCGATTGCATTTCACAGAAATATGATATTTATATTGATGGTGTAAAAGAAGTAGATCAGGGAGATTTTCTAAATCCTTCTGATTCAGTAGGATCTATCGTTCTATCTGGCTCCTGGTCAAGAACCGGAGTATATTATATCGATGCTCTAGGATATTCTTGGGATCCAAATTATAATATCGGGGAGAATATGGAAGAAGGATTACTAGTCAGTTTTGATACTGGAGTTCCTCTTCATACGATGAGTTATTCTTTAGATAATCACCTAAAAAAAAGTATTTTGGGAGATACTGTAATTCCAATGCCAGAAAATGGGCTACACCACATCCAAATCTTCGGT
>JAGXNR010000074.1 GCA_019894875.1 Promethearchaeota archaeon
TTCTTATAGCGGCTACCATAGAAAATAAAAAAGAATTACTGATTCCAGGACCAAGTTACCCACTTTATATTAGTTATACAAAATTTTTTGATGGTGTTCCTATAGAATATGAACTTGACGAAAGTAACAATTGGGAACCTAATATCGATGACTTAAGAAAAAAAATTACAGATAAAACACAAGCAATTGTAATATGTTCCCCGAATAACCCAACGGGTGTAATGTATAGTGAAAAAATGATAAAAAATATAATTGACATTGCAGGGGAATACGGTTTATTCATAATATCAGATGAAATATATGATCAAATTATTTTTGAAAAAGAATTTACTTGTCCAGCTACTCTTAGTAATGATGTTCCAATTATAGGGCTTAATGGATTCTCTAAAACTCATCTTGCTACAGGATGGCGACTAGGATACATGTATTATCATGATCCGGAGAATAGATTACATGATTTAAAAGAAGGTATTGCTAAAATGGCTAGAGCAAGGCTTTCAGCTAGCTCTACTGCCCAATATGCGGCTATTGAAATAGTAAAGAATCCTGGAACGCATACTAAAGAGATGGTGGCTAAATTAAAAGAAAGAAGAGATTATTCTTATGAGAGATTAAGGAAAATTGAAGGGATTACTTGTGTAGAAGCTAACGGAGCTTTTTATTTATTTCCTAAATTTGATTTCACTGAGTTAAAAAAGTGGAAGAATGATAAGGAATTTGTCATTGATTTTCTTAAAACTACTGGAGTTTGTACCGTATACGGTTCTGGTTTTGGCCAATACGGAAATGATCATGTTAGATTTACATTTTTACCAAAAATAGAGATTTTAGAGACTGTTTATAATCTTCTTGAAGAATTCATAGGATAAATCTATTATTTTCTATGACATAAAACCAAAAAAATAAGAGACTATTAAATGGTACTTAAAGACGAAGCAAAAAGCCATCGGAAGGCTATCTATTTTGATTTAATATGTGGAGTAGTTTGTTCAACAACTGCTTTAATGGGTATCATATTTATTTCTATTACACAAGAAATTACTTATATGGCTGATTGGGTCATGGGTTTAACATTTTGGATATTTTATCTAATTTTTTCTTTATTTTTAATAAGCATTGGAATATATACATCATGGAAAGAAAAACATTTTGATGACCAAGCTCCAAGGAAAGATTTAAACCCACCTATTATTTAGTTATTGTGAAAAACTTTTTTTTATAATTTAATTTGATAATTAAAACTTTTCTTAGTTAAAAAGAAATTATTTATATAAAAATCAGATTAGAAAGAATCATGATCAATTTATTTTATGAGAAACTTGCAAGATTAGTTGTTCAGTATTCGATAAAAGTAAAGAAGGGAGATAGAGTATTTATTAATGGCCCAGCTTTCGCTAAAGAACTTTTCCAAGCACTTTATGTTGAGATTATAAAATCTGGAGGGCATCCTTTAATTCTTCCTCGAATTGAAGGAATTGAGGAACTAAAATATAAATATGCTTCTGATGATCAATTAATGTATGTTGATCCTATTCAAAAATTAATTCTTAAAGAATTTGATGGGTATATAATAATAGATGCAAATTATAATACTCGTAAATTAAGTTTAATCGATCCCGAGAAGATAGCAATAGCAAAAGGATCCCCAGATCAAAGGGAGATTTGGGATATTTTAGGTAATAGGTTAGGTAAAAGTGATTTTTCTTATCTTATTATACCATTTCCATGCAATTCTTTAGCTCAAGAGGCAAATATGGACTTGATCTCCTATTTTGAGTTTATGGAAAGAGCTTTGTTATTACATAAGGATGATCCCGTTAAGGAATGGTCAGAAATCGATAAAAAACAACAAATTTTATGTGAGTTTTTAAACTTAGTTGAAAAAATTCAAATAATTGGTGAAGATACAGATCTATTACTTTCAGTTAAAGGAAGAAAATGGATTAATTGTTCTGGAAGAATTAATTTACCTGATGGGGAGATTTGCACAACACCAATAGAAGATTCTGCTAATGGGAATATCAGATTTACATATCCAGGAATATATCAAGGGAAAGAAATTGAGAATATATCTTTAGAGTTTAGAGATGGAAAAGTTATAAAGGCTACAGCAGAAAAAGGAGAGAAGTTATTAAATGAAATATTAAAAATTGAAAATGCTAATAAACTTGGAGAATTTGCTATTGGGAATAATTTCGGGATAACTCAATTTTCAAAAAGTATATTGTTTGATGAAAAATTGGGAGGAACTATACATCTTGCTTTAGGGATGGGCATTCAAATGACGGGTTCTATGCTTGAAAGTGCTATACATTGGGATATTATAAAAGATATGAATCAATCTGGATCAAAAATTCTTGCAGATGATGAAGTTATTTATCAGGAGGGTAATTGGATAATTTAACAAATTAAAATATCTCTAGATCATCCTAAGATCTATTAGACATTATTGTAGAAAAGAGACAATATATATAGGATGGCATTAGCAAAGGGCGAAAAAAGAGCAAAGAAAGAAAGACAACAACTCTATTTTGATTTAATCTGTGGGATCATATCTTCAACACTTGCCATAACAGGTATAATATATGTTGGATTAACTCAAAGAATTAGCAATTATATTAATTATATAACCGGTCTTTCATTTTGGATTTTTTACCTATGTTTTTAAACTTTTATGATCGCTTTGGGTATATATTTATGCCACAAAGAGAAGCATTTTGATAGGATGAAGTCGAAGAAAGATATCAGAGCACCTTTAGTATCATAAAATCATAATTCAACATAATAAGAACATGGAAATTGCAATATAAGCTTAATTTCAAAAAGTTTATGCTATAATTTAATTACTGTAAGGCAAAGTTTTATATACACTAATGTCTTATAATTTTTCTGGAGTACTGAAATATCATTTCCTATAACTTTGGGGTGATATATAGATTTAAACGTATAGTCACTGTACTAAGCAGGATAATAATTCGTTAGCCTTAAAAGAAGTACAAGTGATACACGAGACAGGAAAACACCTGGTACCCAAAAAAAAATTATAAAGATCTATATTCACCCCTCCTTTATAAGTTTTAATTTCATAATGTGCAGATTTTATTTAAGAATCTTCCCCGTTTCTAAATACCACATGAAAAGATCAAGTTCACCTAGGTTAAGACTTAATTCTTCAGCAATTTTACTTAATTTTTCTTCTATTTCTAAATACATCTTTCTAGTTAACGTTTTTGGTTTAGTTATTATATTATATTTAGTGAGAAGATCTATGATGTGAAAATCAACAATCGCATATCCTGTATATCCAATATTCCTTAAAAAATGACTGGCTTCTTTATATCCGATACCTTTAATGTTTTTCACAATCCATTCTCTGAGTTCTTTTAAATTAGTATTAGTACTAAGGTTCTTTTTTAACTCTTCTTTATGATCTCTTGCTTTTACTATATATTCTGCTCTGATGTTAGGAAAGCGATAACCAAATTTTTTTAATTTTTCAGCTAATCCTTTTTGGTCTAAATTTTTAAACCCATTCCCGATTTTTGCTTGCACTTCTATACATTTCTCCGCGCTACAGTTTGCTGTCATAATACAAAAACAAAGTTCTCCAAAAATAGTATCCAGAGATTCTTCCCGGATTTCACTAAACTCCCTAATCCTATTTTGAATCAAATGATTAACTTTACTTTTTTTAAGATTGTTAATACAATATCTCAAATCTTGCATCTTTTCTAGGGAATTAAACATAATTTTTATTTAGTATCCTTAAATAAAATAAGTCTAATTCTACTTCTTTCTAACGATTATGATATTTAGATATCACATTGAAAAATATAAACGCTTGAGAATCTATTAGGTAAACATGGGAAAATTTTTACACACAAATTATTTGCTATAAACTTATTGCTTTAATTGAACAATAAGCATAGTTAAATTAGTTTAGAATAAAATTGTGCGGATTATCATCACACAAAATTGTTAAAATAAAGTGACTTAAAAATATATTTTATTATTAAATAAATAGAACCAAATTATCAGTATAAAAAGATGAAAATTTGCAAAGATAACGATGATTTTGAGCTTGATTGTTATTTACAAATACTTGATTATTTTCAAAAAGACAAAGCAAATAAAGAAATTACTGAAATTTGGAAAAACCAGTCCTTCATAGAACTTATGAGATTGTTAGAACAGAAAACGAATAAGGACTTGGTGAAAAATGCGATTATTTTAATATTAATCTTATTTGAAGATATCCCTCCTGATATTTATAACAACCGTGGAGTTGATATTAATCGGATTTCTATTGAAGAAAGAAAATCTCTAATTGCCGGTTTAGAAGAAGAATTTCTACCTAATTAAGTTTCTTTGCACTTTTTTAAATTTAGGTAGAAATTTTAAAATTTACTTAAGGATTAGATGAAGCAGACATATAAATCCTTTAAACAATCATTTAAATTTATGAAATTTCATTTTTATTACATTAGAATATAGGTTAACTTCTTAAATTAAAGGGGATATAAATGACCCATATTAGAAAGGGTTCTGAAATAAAGAAGAAAGTAAGTCATCTGACTATTATTATATTGATGTTATTTCTAATGATTTTCATTAGTTCAAATTTAATAACTACTAACTTAAATAGAAATGATTCTATTAAGAGTGAGACTACTATTGATAACAACCCACAAATAGCTAATGGTGAATCAATTTTATTCCATGGAACCGAAGCTCCATTAAATATAAATGATACAGGGAATCTATATGAGATGAACCAAGAAATTTTAGTTTCAAATCAAGAAGAATTAAACTTATCCTATTATTTAGATGATGTACATGATTGGGAAGTATCCAAAATTGCAACATCTATTATAAATATTCAAGATACGAGAAATTGGGTAAATAATAGTGGACTAATTCCACCTACTATATTTCGACAATATCAAAATTTCAATAGTAGTCCTAATTATTTAGGAAATGAAGATTGGGACACGAAAGCTAGTATTATATATGAGCCAAATGCCAATTATATGCGAGCTCATTTTCAAACCGTGGACTTTGAATTAAATTGGGATTATATTTATGTTTATAACGATAGTTATAGTATTTTTTGGGTTGAAACTGGTTATTGGAGTGATCTATATACACCATGGATTCTAGGAAATACCATAAATATCGGATATCAATCTGATAGTATAATTGAATATGATGGCTATGTTATTGATTATTATGAATTTATAAATGATAGTTCTAATTATGATTCTAATTTTTATTCTTGGGGTGTTAATAGTTTAGGAGATGGGGGCGGAGGAAAAAATACTCATGGAATAGGCACACAAGGAAATAAAACAGCCATGTATACCGGGTTATATGGCACTTATGTTTCAAGCGAAGAATTTATATACACCGAAGGCACTTTTACTGAATTCTATCAAAATATCAGCATCCCCCGAGGTCAAGTCATTGATGCATACCTGCAATTCGAGTATAACGCAGAATTTGGCATAGATACTAATGATAATAATATATATGTAAAGATTAATAATCAAAAAATTTATTCTAAAGGAATGAAAGATATTGTTGACTCCGGTAAAAATATTTGGCGTGGATCCGGGAAAATTACTATGGATTTATGGACAAATAGTTCAAATATTTTTAACCCTTCATTAAACAATCAAAATTTAAACATTTCAATTGGTTTGTATTGTGGAGGTGGTTATACTTATACAAATTTTAACGATGGACTTTTAAATGTAGTCTGGTTTGATAATATCTCGTTAGTAGTTTCAACCATCGCCAATTCTAGTCAAGATGGAATTAATTTAACTTTAAACAGTTTTAATCTAAATGAAGAAAATGAATGGGGTAAAGCTTATTTAAATATAACAGATAATTGGGTAGTAAATCCAATTTTACTCACTGTAAATACAACCTCACCTTCTTTAAATTTTGAGTTAAACACTACCTTATACGGTTCAAAAATAAGTACTTCAAAAGTAAATCAACAGAACGATGACGGTATCTCATACACAATTTTAAACAATCAAACCATTTATTGGGAATTTTATCATAATTTTTATATGCCATCTCAATATTCTGACTTTGAATTTATCATAGATAAACCAACAAACTGGGATTTGCTATATAGCTTAGATCCCACCTTACTATCAATCCCATTTGAAGGGGGTGAAGTTGGAGAGAATTTTATAAAAATAAATAAAGAATTTGCTCTTTTTCCAGGATGGTGGACATTTGTAGCAACATCCCCTAATTACCTTGAGATAAATAATACGAAAATGCTTAAACAAGGTCAATGGGCGGGGTCTTCATTTATTACAGGAGAATCTACTCGAATCAAGACACAAATTAACCACAGTAATGAAGTTCCTCCCAATCTAACTCTAACAACAGCAAATCTAACAATATATGATCCTTCTGGATCCCTCTGGTATCAAGAAAGTACCAATCCCCTTGCAAACGGAACAGTTTTGTTTTCAGAATTTGGTTTCTCGGCCTTAAATTCAACAGGGGGTCAATATAATTTCACAATTTTTTGGAGTAATGGAACATCACTTGGGGGGATAGAATCCAATTTTATTTTGAACCATTTGAGCTCACTAGCTCTACTAAAACCAAATGATGCACAATTAGATTTAAGAACTGAAGGTTTTGTGGGAGATATAATCCCCATTAGAGTATTCTTAACAGACGCAGAAAATAATCTAACAATTTCCAACTCAAACTTGTCATATAATTGGACTGATGGAACAAGATATTTCACAGAATCCGCTCTAGGGATTTATGAAACGGTAATAGACACAGCTGATTTGCTGACTCGTGGTTTACATAAAATCTTTATTGAATCATCAAAAATAGGCTTTTTTAAAAGCAATATTACACTTGAGATTAATCTGGGGGAAGTGACCAATTTACAAGTTCTTGAATCAGAATATAATATTGAACTTCACGCCAATAGCACAATTAGGTTTAAATTTTCTGATTTTGATGGTGATGGAATAGATGGGGCAACAGTTAATATAGGTATAAGCAATGAATCTTTATACTCAATACAAAATCCAGGAAATGGGACATATAATATAGAATTTAGTACTTTATTTATTGATAATGTAGGTATTCATCAAATCAATATTAATTTTTCAGCAATCAGCTATGAATCTCAATATTATATTTATCAATTTCAAATAATAAAGCAATCGGTAAATTTATCAGTATACATAAACTCTAAACCAATCAATGAGAATTCTTTGGAGGAAGCTAATTTTAATGATGAACTTAACATATCAGTGCAAGCAATCTCGAATATTGACAATGAATATTTATCTGGAGCGATAAATTGCATAGGTAGTTCTTACCAAGATAATTTAACTGAATATGGAAACTTTTGGTTTAATACCACTATTATTTGTTCACCTGACAACTTTTCTTTTGGAATTAACTTTATTTATCTGCAATTTGAAAATCCCAATTATAGAACCACAACATTTGGTTTTCAATTACTAGTAAACCAGATTGAGATTAAAGTCAATTCTATTAGTTTTGAAGATAGTATTAATGCTGAAATAGGTGAGACTATAAATATTCAAATTCAATTGGTAGATAATAAAACTTCTTTATTAATTGAAGATGCTTCAATAACATACAGATGGGATTATGGAATAGGTATAATTAATGAAACTCTTGCGGGGAATTATCAAGTAAGTATAAAATTACCTGCAAATTTGCAGGGAAATTATAAATTTGACTTATTTATCACTCCAGAAGGTTCAATATATAAAACAACACAATATTCTTTTATTGTCGTTATTGGGGAACCTAATATCACAGGAAATGGATTTCCAAGTCTTCTATTATGGATAATTATTGGTGTTTTAGTTAGTATTGTAAGTATATTAGGAGTTTTAAGTTTAAGATCTTATGTGATCTTGCCTAGAAAGCGTAAAAAAGAGGCTGAATTATTATCAAAAACCCAAAAATTTAAGGATCTTAGAAATATTCAAGCTATTGTAATCGTACATAGGTTAAGCGGAATACCACTTTACACAAAAACTTATTCGATTCTAGAAAAACATAAAAGAGAATTATTCTCAGGATTTATTCAGGCTATCACAACTATTGGCGAAGAATTTACAGAAACTGAAAAGGAAGATAAATTAGATGGAAAAAAAGACCGTTATGGAATTGAAAAGATTATTGAATTAGATTTTAAATATTTCTATTGTCTAATAGCAGATAAAGAAGATATAAGAATAGTTTTTATCCTCGCAGAAAAATCTTCAGAACGACTTAGAAGCCAAATGTCACATTTGCTATTGGCTTTAAACCTTAAACTATCTCAAAAATTAGAAAATTGGGATGGATCTTTAGATATGTTTGAAGAAATAGTTCCTATGATAATAGGGGAGTATTTTGAATTATATTATAAAGGTTCTTTTACTATTCCCAGAAAACTTGATCTTCTTAAAATTCAGAGAGAAAAATCTCTATCGAAGATGGAAATACGAGTGTTAAATGTGATCCAATCAATGTCAAAAAGAAATGATGACTCTATTAATTTAAATAGTATAATTGAGTTAGTAAGTGAAGAAAATAAAGACTTAGTTATTGAAGCAATAGAAGTATTGATTGAACAGAAATTGATTATTCCAATAAATCCTTAGTTTTATAATAAATAAATTCAAATCTTAAATTACTTTTTATTTACTTGAATGGTAAATCCGGAAGAACTAAGGTTCAAATGTATTAGGTGTGGTAATTGTTGTACAGATAAAGATACGCTTGTAAATATTACATACTTAGATATTTTAAGACTAAAGAGAGGTCTTAAATTAAATATAGAAGAAATACTAGACGTAATAGGATTTTACGTTTTCGATAACAAACTGAATGAAGGGACTCTTGAGAAAATGGTCACATCACCGATCGAAACTGAAAGGGGATTAGCCTTTACTGCTCTTCTTAAAAATAACTCAGGAGAGTGTATTTTCTATGATAAAAAAAATTTGAAATGTTTAATTTATACTATAAGACCTATGTTTTGTAGAACCTTTCCTTTTTCATTTAATATCTCAAACCAATGGGTCAATAAAACTAAGGAAAATATTGTAATTATTTATACCGAGAAAGCTAAAAATTACTGCCCCGGTATAAACTCAGATTCACCGATTATTGAATTTGATTATTGGAGCCAAATTGGGAGTGAAACTTTAAAAGAACTAGAAAAAAACTTAATATTTAATAAAAAGTGGAATAAAAGAGTAAGAAATAGGAGAATTTTACCTAAGGTAAAAAATTATGTGGATACTATATTAAAGATTGCTGAAAAAAAGGTTTCTAAGTAAAAATAATCTTAATTCAAAGATTTAAAAATTACTATTGGTATATTGAGAACAAGCTAATAACGCCCAAAATAACATCTTTAACTCGACTTTATATGCTAATTTATCGATTCGCCAATTAAAATCTTTATTATGATTCTCTATATTAAAATAATCCGTTGAGTCTATAATGAAATTGAGTAATCGATTGCATAATAGTGATTCTTGATTTTGTACGTTAAGTAAGTTTAAGATTAACAACATTTTGGCAGATTCCGTTATTAATTCATTGACAGAGCCCTTTGGAGTTAAGTGTTTTTTAAGCTCATTAATATAGACCACATTAAACTGTGAAAGATCGAAATTCCGATCTAAAATCTTAAAAGATCCTAAATGATGAAATATGTCAAGAGTAGGATTAAATTCTTCTAAATTCAATAAATCTAAACTCAATATTTGAGGTAGTAATCGTTCTCTTCTCGCAAAAAGAATTTCATTTTTAGCTAGCAATTTAAATGAGAGTAATGTATGGTAATTTAATTTAAGTTTCTCTGGTATAAATGTTTTTAATTCATTTTTGAGAAACTCTTCTATTCCATGAAGATTTATGATATTTGTTCTATGTATTAAATCTAGTTCAGTTAAAATAGCTAATCCATAATAAATGCATATGGGATCTGGGGAATCATTCCTAGAAGTGCTAAAAACCATTCCAGAAACGTAATTCTTTAAGATCTCCATTATTTCTAATGAAGTAAATGGAAATTCAATACCTAACATCTTAATAATAGATATATAATAAAAGAGATTTTCCAAATCTAAAAAATCAGGATTAACAACTCTTGAATTTAACAGATTGACAGTATTTATTTTAAATCTGGTAATAATTTCTGCATTTACAGGAGGTAAATTTCCAATATAATCGAGAAAAATTTCTGCTTTTTCATCAGTAACATAATCTATTTTTGGTGTAATGGGTGTTGTTGGTTTAACTTCTTGTATAATTTTTTGATGTCCTTCATCGGAATTTAATTGTTCTAATGGTTCAAGGGATGGTTTTGATACTTCCATTTTTGGTGTTTCCAAAGTTTTAATGGAATCTTTTTTAGCTTTTTCTAATTGTTTTAAAATATCTAAAGTATCAATTTCACCTTCCTCTGACTTATAAGTCTTTTTCTCATCATTCATAATCGAAATATCAATCTTCTTCGGATTCTTATTGGTTGTTTCTACTTTAATAGATAAATCTGAAATATTTAAATATTCTTCAATATCGGGATATGCAATAAATTCCTTTGTTTTATTGGATATGAGATGTATATTTTTGAATTGAGATAATTTACCTATAAAACTAGAGGATACTAATTTAAATAATTTTAAAGACTCAATTTTTTTTACATCTAAATCTAATAAGTATTCAATTAAAATTTCGAATAAGATTTTATTTACGTATTCGTTGAGATAAATATCCAAATATGAGTTATAATTGGATATTTCAACTCCTTTTTTGTTTATTTCGTTTAAATAATCAGTCTGAATCTTGGATAATTTACTTATTGATACCCCAAGGGTATTTAAACCTGTTTTTATTGCTTTTAATATCATATTAAGAGTTGTTTCTATAACATTTTCAGACTGGGTTGATGCATTTATCTCTAAATTGATATTTTTATATGAAACTAGGTCTCTCAAATACAAATGAGATCTCTTGTAATAATCTACAATGTCATTTTTCATCAAAGATGAAAATTCAGTGAGAATTGTTAAACGATCTTCCATTTCCCTATTTCCTAATTAACTAAAAGATATATATTGCAAATTATAAATCTATGTTAACATATATATGTTATAAAAAAATAAAACATTTTCATTTCATGGAAGGTACTATTTTCGACCAGATTGCTAAAGATTATCATTCAAAAAGAAGAAAGCCTTGGAAACCTCTCGAATTCTTTCTTGATTATTTGAAAGCAAAAAAATATCTGTTTCATGGAATATCTCTTGATCTGGGCTGTGCAAATGGGAGGAATTTCAAGATATTAGGAAATAAACCTAAAAAATTAGTAGGAATTGATATTTCTCTTGAATTCTTAAAAATTGCTCAGAATAGCTTAAAGAATTCAGAGCATTATTTAAAATCTGAATCAAATTTTATTCAGATTCTTATGGCGGATATAAAATATCTCCCTATAAGAAACAATTCGATCCAAAATGTTTTCTCAATCGCAACCATTCATCATATTAAGGATAAAGCCAACAGAAAAAGGCTTATGTTCCAACTCAACAGAATTTTAACAAAAAATGGAACCTTTTTAATTACAGTCTGGCGCAAGTGGCAAAAAAAATACCGAAGTTATTTTATTTTAGATAGAATAAAAAGGAGTTTTAGTCTTAAACATAAAGAACGACAAAGTGACGCGGGATTAAGCCAGTATGGGGATAAATTTATACCATGGACCCTTCCTGAAGAAAATAAAAGATACAAACGATTTTACCATTTTTTTTCCAAGCACGAAATTAAGAATTTATTAAAAATCTTTACGATAAGAGAATTTAAAATAATGGGCGGTCCAAGTAATAATGATAATTTTTTTATCTTAGCCCAAAAAGAAAAAATTAATGGCATTCAATAGAATTAAATGATTTTAAAATATTTGGTTTGAAATTATCGTACTTACTTTCTATTATCGACGCGTGAATATTAATTAACCTCTCTGTAACTTCACAATAGAAAATCCCATGTATAGATTTTTCGATATAATATCTTTTTCTTAACATCTTCCTGCGTTGTCCAAACCAGAGAGTAAACTCATGACTCATTAACCAATCTCTTTCTTTCTTCGTTACTACAATACCAATAGCATTAAAAGTTTCAATGCTACTCTCTACTTCCTTATAATAGAAAAGATCTGTCCTATCTTTTTTTTCCCAATTTACTTCAAGAGTGGAATTAGGGCCCCAGATTTCATCATATTCGTCTTGAGAATGCATGATAATAGAACCATTATTTTCATCTCCTTCAACAGTTTCTTCTCGAAACCATATAGGCATTTTATTAATTAATACTTTGCATTCCGGTTTATCATAGACATAAAAGTTGTATTCCATGCTTAAATCTACTCAATCTGATTTGTTTTATAATAAGTAAACTTAATTCTAAAATATATTATGTATTTATAAAACTTCTGATACTGGAAAGCATTTTAAAATAATTGTATAATTAAGATGAATAACATTAAAGATAAGGGATTTCTTTATTGTTTTATTAACTCTTTACCTTCTTCAATCCATTTCTCTAATCTTTCTTTAGAAACTCCGCTAATTAATGATGATAATTCTTCAGGATTCTCCTCAATTAAGACTTCTATAGTTTCAACACCAATTTCCGTGAATTTCTTTGCTGTAGCAGCACCCAATCCCGAGAGTTCAGTTAAGGGTCTTCCTTTTTCTTCAATTTTGACTTTTCCCTTCTTAACGGTCTTTATTTTCTCCTTTTTAACTGTGTCTGCCTTTTTCTTCACTGTTGGTTTTTCAGAAGGCTCTTCAAGAATCTCTTTGGGTTTAGCTTTAACTTTCTCCTTTTTGGGTTTGAATTCCGTTCTCTTCTTCTCCTTTTTTACAAAGGGACTTCTACTTTTTTCTTTTTTCTTTGGTACTTTAAGAGTTTTGAGTTTTTCAACATTTTCAGGATGGGAAGATTTTCTAAAATAATCAATGTTTATATTTAATTCCCTTAATTGATTGATATTCCCACCCGCTTCCTGTATTTCTTTCAAGGAATAACCTTTACCTTCCCTCAAAAAAGATTCTCTGGCGGGACTTTTTACAGTAGCAATGAGTTTTATTTTGTTACCCATGATTAACACATGATTATTATAATATTAAGGTAATTTTGATAAACTAAGAAACCATTTATTTTTTTCTATTTATATCAAATGTGTTAAGACCAGTTTACATAATTATTTTCAGATTGTTATCCATTAAGTAGAGATTTATTACATTTTAATAAGGTCTAATTGCTCTAATTTTTTTAGTGCATCATTAGTTTCATTTCTTCTAGAGGATAAAGTTCTTGATATTTTCAGGGGTGAATTTTTCCCAATGCATAATAATGCAATTTGAAAATCAAAATCATTGATCATGCCCATAGTCAAGACTTTTTCTAATACACTTCTTGCTACAAGTAGTTTCGGGAATACTTCTGCTATTTTTCCGCCCCTTGTGAGATTCTCGATATCAGCATTTAATGTTTGGAATCGAGCTTTTTCTGTTGTGGCTCTAAAGACTTTAAGATCTGACTGATGCTTTTTCCAAAATCTTGTAGCAATTTTGTGAATCACATCCTTTAATTTTTCTATATCATCATCTGCATCAGAAATCGAACAAAAAAGAATTCTTGATAAGGGGTGATAATAAATAACAATTATCGAATCTTCTGCTTCTATAACCCGATTCATTTCATTTACACGTCTTCCCTTTGCCATAGATTCTTGTATGAGATCAATTGTTTTATTTATAGCATTAAAGAATCCAGTTAGAATATCATCTTGGAGTTTTTTCAATTTTTTAAAAGTTGATTCAAAAAGAGAGATCCCATTATCTGCATCAATTAAAAATGCTTTATATATCAAATTTTCAATAAATTAACATGATATTTTTATTATTAAAGTAATAAAAATCCACACTTTTGAATATTAATTAATATTAAATTTCTAAATAATTAAAATTAAAAGCCGAAAATTTATACAATTTATAAAAAATACACATATCTAAGATAATGAAAGTTAAATCTTTATTTTTTATAATATGCTTTTTTTTCTTCCCGATTGCATTTACAAGTCATTCTTCTTTATGTTTACCGTCGGCTATATTTTATACTAACCCTATTATTTCTTCACCGGATTATGGTGTTTCGGGTTATGCAATTACTCAAAGTGTAAAATATAAAGTAGAAATTAATTTTTCTTTAACGCATACATCTATCCCCAACTATGATTATTGGTTTAAGTTCTCTAGACTGAATGATAGACAACCAAGTTCACCGTTAACTCAATTTTCTCCCCCCTATCAAGAAAGTAAATTGCTCTCTAGTAATATTATAGGCTCTAATGATCCACCCTTTATATTACAGGATACGTTTAACAATACCTATGATGTATTTAATAATACATTAAGCTATAATGAGCAAATTTTGTTGAATCAAGAATATAATAT
>JAGXNR010000075.1 GCA_019894875.1 Promethearchaeota archaeon
CTCTGAGGGTGTACCCGGAAGTTGAGCAAAGCATTCAATTAAGTTATCTCCGGCGCATAACACTTTTTCAAGGGGGTAATATATTGAAGCAGAATCAATGCTATGCCCACCCAACACATGAAGGATTAGTTCATAAGGTTCCATTCCGATTTTTAATTCTTTTTTCACGAGGACATTTGGTGAAGAAAGTTTAACAGTTTTAAAAATATCAATAATTTCTTGCTCCTCAATGAGAAATAAACCAGACCATTTATCCTCTTCAGTATTATTTAAAACATTAAGAAAGTTTTTTAATTCATTAACTCCCGTTTCTGAGGATACGATATCAACATCTTTAAATGCTTCCATTGAAAGAATATGATCCCAGTGAGTATGGGTAAGTAATAAATGAGTTGTTTTCCTTTCAAATTTTTCTTCCATATCTAATCGGAATTTTAAAGTCAAATCCGGATATGGACTGCAATCGACAAAAATAAGTTCATTAGGAAGCGCTATACACGTTGAAGTAACTGTTTGTGTAGCATTTTTTAAAGGATTAGAGGCTCGAGAAGAAGACATTACAAATACATTATCAGAAACTTGGAGATACACCATTTTGAAAAGATTTACGTATTTTATTTTTTATACATTTCTAATGATAATTTATTGAATATATCATCAACACCAGTGCCCAATTTTGCACTTGTCTCATTAAATGAGCACGCACCAATATCCTGCTTTAGAGAATTAGATTCTTCAACAGAAATAATTTTACTTTCAATTAAATCACATTTATTGCCTACTAAAACATTGGGAATAAATCCTGACACGTCCTCTACTTCTTCCTTCCATGCTTTAATTTTATCAAAAGTTTCTTTACGGGTTATATCAAAAACATACACGATGCCCTTTACACCTACGTAAAACGCACGTCTGACCCACTTGAAATGATCTTGACCCCCCAAATCCCATATTTGTAAGGTTACATAACTGTTGGTTTCAGGAATTTGTACATTTTTTACAAAAAAATTCGATCCAATTGTAGACTCCACATTTGATAGAAATCTCTTTTCTAAAAATTGATGAAGTAGGGTAGTTTTTCCGACACCAAAATTACCAACAATACATACTTTAAAATAGGGTGTGTGCAAGCTCATTTCTTCAATATTTGAATATTATATTTAAAACTATTGTTGAAATAATATTATAAGATATTTAAATTCACCAATCGATATCAAGATATTGCATTATTAGATGTGCTTTATTTCGAAATGAAGGATATTATTCATACTTAACCTAATCTCCAAAAATCCTAATGGAAATCTTTATAAGCAAGAAGCTATAAGTCTTAAATAATCTTTTGATTATTAGTTTAAATGAAATATTTATCAAGATGTTTTCCAAATGCCCGATTTTGAAGAAATAGAGCAAAATTTTGAATCCTCAGATATCACCGCAAATTTCATTATTGTATTTAAAGATGAGATAGACTCGATTGAAGGATGGATAATGCTTGAAGAAACTTTGAATGAATTCAATTCACACTTACAAGAAGAGATAGAATATTATTGGGGTGAAGATTATGCTGATATGAAGGATTATTCAATCTTTCATTTAAATACAGAAGATAAAAATACATTAAAGGAAATAGATACTGACAAATATTACCAAAATCTAAAAACACTTGAACAGATTTTCATAGTAATATTACATAAAGAGATTAAGTATCGTATTATTGAAAATCTTCCACCAGTTTTCGAATGGTTTATGGAATCTTCTTTCTGAACTGTTGGTTTTAAATTTGGGAAGTGTAACCGATTAATTTCATTATTTTATACAGATCTCATTAAGTTTTTACTTTATTATTTATAGAAAACTATATTACGATGGAAATCTTAAGGATCATGATTGGTGGATTTTTTTATATGCGCCAATTTGTAAATGTACCAATTTTTAAGAACGTACCAAGGTTTTATCGATGGTAAAAGGAACTGTAAAATGGTTTAATAGTAAGAAAGGCTATGGGTTCATTACACCAGATGATGGATCTCCAGATGTTTTTGTTCATTATAGTACAATTCAAGGCGAGTCCGAAGAATTTAAGATTATATATGAAGGAGACATAGTAGAATACGAGATTACAGAAGGGAAAAAGGGTCCACAAGCCAGTGATGTCACAATAACTCAAAAAGGACCTCGAGTGGACACACGTGGCCGAAAATCATTTTATTAATAAATTTATTTATTAAATAAAAAGGTTAGGTAAAGTACTAAGAATAAGGAATTTTGCGAGATAAGAAATATATGATAAGGGTTAGTTAAACTTCTTCTTTCGATTATTTTACATCTTACATATTCCATTTTTTTTTATTTTTTTAATTAATTGAAACAATGTGAAGATAAGAAAATAAAAATGAAAGGAAAATATTTACATCAACATCTGAGTAAATGTTTTGTTTCCTATTTTTAGCTTATCTGGGGGTATATTGTCTCGAACTTTTTTCATCTTTATCGCGTCATTAGGGCAATTAACAGCGCAGATACCGCATCCAATACACATCTCTTCTTTTAATACCATTCTCTCATCAGATGAATCAGATTCAAGAGGAAACCTGTGATATATCGCTTCTTTGGGACATTTTCTCATGCAAGTTTCACATTTATTACAGAGATCATTGTTGAATTGAGGTGCATAATTGGATTGATATACGCCTATATCATGGATCAATTTTGCGGGATATAAAGCTCCACAGTGACAGCTACAGCAATTACAGAAAAAATTGGATGATTCAAGTCCTTTATCAAAAATGGCATTATGAACCAAACCTCTCTTCTCCGTTTCTTTGAGAAATTCAATAGCTTCTTTCTTATTTAATAATCTTGCTCCATGAATCCCACCGTCTACCATCATTTTTGCAGGAAGACCAGCTACTATACATCCCAATGATGCAGGAGCCACATCACACGGCTCTCCAGTCATTTCTCCAATTAGGCGGCATTGACATGAGATTACAGCGAATTGGTCATGTTTATCAAGCATATTTTTTACAGATTCATATGATAAAGATTGTGATTCAACATCAAAGTCTTTATTTATTTCAATTAATTTTTCATCAACTTCTAAAGGGAGTAGTGGTCGAAAAAAATTCCACTCTCTCTCTCGAGCACCTGAAGGTAACACTTCCTTCATTATATCTCGATACAACTGAGCTGCTTTCTTTAAATTTTCTTCAGTATCTCTATATCTCTGAAAATACTTTTCAAAAATTCCAGGAATAATTGGCTCAAGACAATATCTTGATCCGGATCTAGACACCGTACCATTTCTTACTGATCTTCTTAGTAGTTGTTTAATTTCTTCCTTAGGTAGACCAGATCTTTCTTCCAGTTGTTTTAGTGTCATATATTGATCAGCGGGATCAAAATGAGAAAGAATCTTAATCTCTTCTTCATTCCAGAATACTTTTAATAATTTAGTTACCTTTCGATGTTTTGGTGTGTTTAAAGGTCCTAGTACTAACTTTTGTCTAACGATTTCATAATAATCTTCTACTGCCATAAATCATATTATTAAATTATTTATAAAAAATTAATCCTTAAATTGTAATTGTATTAGATAAATATACAGAAATGTCTAAAATGAAATGTCTAAAATGAAATGAGCATAAGTGTAAATTAATTTTACATAGAAAGTCTTGTTCTTTAAAGGAAATATACAGAAAAAAAATCGAATTAATATGACATATACTAATTAATTTGATACCCTAATTTTAATTTAGTTATTGCTGCTCTTGATTTCCTCAATAAACTCTGAAACTTTATCAACATGAACACCATCTTTAATATCTTGTTTAGTAATCTCTAGAGTCGATATAGGAATTTTATCACATAATTGTGCCATACTTTCAAATGCTTTAATCCCACCTTTTCCACCTTCAGTGCAAAAAAAAGCTACTTTCTTGATTTTGGTTTTTTGTTCAGTGATATACGTCCTTATAGCTGGTGTCATTCTTTTATTCCATATAGGCGTACCCATTATTACTAAATCAAATAATTCGGGATCTTTTTGAACTTCCTTTATTTTTGCTAGCTTTTTAAGAGTGGCATCTTTACCAGATTTCAGAAAACCTATAATTCCTTTTCGTTTTTTGGTATCAATAATCTCTTCAAAATCCCAATTTTCCTGATTGATAATCATTTCCCCGATATTTTTGGTTGTACCTTTTCTTGAGTAAAATACTACTAAGTTTCCCATGATAAATCAGTTATTTTAATCTTTAATAATCAATAAATATTAGGATTTTATTACGCTATTTTTTTGAGAATTAAGCTTAGGTTTCTAATAAAAAAAAGAGAATTAGTAATTAATCCTTTTTATAATTTTTTCCTATACTAAAAGCTTTCCCTAGATGATCTCCAATTTTCCAATAGTTATTATCAATTGAAAATATGAACGGCTTTACTTTCGAAATATCTGGTATTTTATTTGTTATATAGTAATCATCTGCATAAGCATTGATAACTTCCCCTATAAAAATTTCACAACCGTTTTCATTATTGGTTAATTCTTTGGTATTAATAGTTTTCAATACTTTGCATTCCATATTTATAGGAGCATGAGTTATCATTGGGGCCGTTTTTAAATCTCCATAAAACACTTCAAAGACTTCTGATTTATCTATTTCTTTTCCAGAGACTAATCCAACATAGTCAGCAACTTCAACCATCCCCTCTGAGGGAATGTTAATACTGAAGGTACCATTTTCTTTAATTCCAATATTTGTATGATGTGTTTCTTCTGAAGATATAGCAAATAAAGAAGGTTTATAACCAACAGCATTTATCCATGCTAATGCCATAAAGTTTGGTTTCCCGTCTACGTTTGCTCCGATAATTGAAACGGGCATAGGGTATAAATAAACTCCAGGACGTATTTTATTCTTCGACATTTTAATTCGTAAAACTCATTTTTTGAAATTTAAATAATTAGATTACTTGAAATTAATATTGTTTATAAATTAAAGATTGATGCAAATTTGGGTACTGGTTTTTCAATTAAAAAAATGATCATCCTATATTTTGAAAGTATCACCATCTTTCATTAAGATTGCATTATCGAAGTTATCCTTGAACCATTGTGGGTTGTCGGTATGAACGGGAATCACAATATCAGGATTTATAGTGTCGATTGCCCAAAGTAAATCTTTCCTTGATGCGTGGCCTGAAGCATGAAAACCTTTTGTGAACTTTGGCTTTTCCTTCCCTTTTTCTTCAATGATTTCAAATCCATTAATTGTAATTCCGAAAAATTTAAGCCAGTTATTCAAACGCACGAAATCAAACTCGGATTCTTCTGTAAAAGCTTCACTTGAAGAATATATGTAGGATCCTTTAGAAGGTTTAATATCTAATAAGTTCTTGATATCAAAAAGAGAAAAACAAAGTATGAAATTATCTGGATCTTTTGAAATCTCTGCAGGATCTATATAGTTAATTTCATTTTCTTCATTAGTAAGGTATTTTTCCCACCCTCTTGTGGTTGATTTTAAATCACTGTATATCCCAATATTTTTTATCCTATCAATTTCATCAGCTTTTTGAAGTGCTTTAAGTAAATATGCATCTTTTGGTGTAATGATAAGGGTTCTATCAATCTTTGTAGCAATCGAATTAATCATTTCCAATCTTTCGAAATTTCGGGCTGTAAAATCTGCTATGATAACTCCTTTTGCTTCTTCAGCAGTTTTTAAGCATTTTTCGTACACCTTCTGTTCAGATTCGTATACATCTTCTCTAGTAGCCCTTGTACCTTCTATTATCAGGACAGAAGCTTCTTTAGCGTTTTGAATAAATTTTTCACTGCTTTTCCTCTTTTTACCATGGAGTCGAAAATCACCTGTATAGGCGATAGAATTCTCACCAGAAACTATGTATGCCGTGGCTCCATAAATAGAATGGTCTACCTCAAAACTTTTTACTTCAAAATTAGAGGAAAAATCGTTAAGAGAGGATAGATTCCCCTCTTTCAATGTGGTCTTACTTTTAATACTTGAGTGAAGGAACTCTTGGAATGATTCTGAATAAGGTTCTGTGCAAATAAAATCTCGTCCATAATCCTTATTCCTTTCTGGTTTTAAAATTCGTTTATCTTTATCTGGTAACTTTAATGAATAATACGCTACATCAGAGCCTAGCATTGCAGATGAACAATCTAACATTGCTTTGAGTAGCATGATAGTGGAGGGTGATGCAATTATTGGGTAATCTGGTTTAAGTAACCCAATATTTCCACAATGATCCATATGTGCGTGACTGACAATTATAGCATTTACATTCAAAGAAGGAAATGAGGAATGATCAATATCTATGGGGATTAAATCTTTTCGATATACATTAATTTTGGGAATTAGATTTAATTGAATTAGATCATGGATGCCCCTTGGTTTTCTAGGGGAAATAAATTCCTGGAAATAATCCCCATATTTTTTGAAATTCATACCAAAATCAAGGAAAATACCTTCCTCTTTTTCCTTAAGATATATTTTACTGCCCCCAATAGTGCTAGTTCCATCATATATAGTTATGGATGTCATAATACGGTAATTTTACTTTAAGAACAATTAATAATTTTTATCTTATCATAATATAAGGAAATACCTTATCTTTAATTTGACTGTGATAGATTTATTTATCTATTCATTAGCTATTTAATATAAAAACTAAAATTAAATTTAAATAGCATTAGAAGGATTTCTTTGTTTAATATTCTCTATGCCAAATTATAAGAATATAGTTTAAATAGAAAATAATAATAGTAAAAACATGTCTTCGATTTCTAATAATATAGAAAGTTCTGCGGACCATGACAATTCCTCGAAATTTTTAGATTTCATAATATATGTTATTTTCTTATTTGGACCGTTGACAGGAAATATTATTATGGTCTTGTTTCATGTGCTTTCCGTTGAATTTGAAGTCTCCCCTAACGCGATACTTATTGCGATCCCTGCGTTTATGTTCCCATTTGCGATTACCCAACTATTTTCTGGGGCAATTTCAGATTTAAAAGGAAGATTTCCGGTACTAATTACGGGTTTAATTATATTTGGAGTAGCTATGCTTTTAGCAGCATTATCTACTTCTTTAGAAATGTATGCAGTTGCGAATATTTTAGGAGGAATTGGATTTGGTCTTATCAATCCTGTACTAATTGCATTAATAACAGATATAACAGATCCACCAAATATTCCTAAAAAGATGGGATATCTTGGGGCTAGTGCAAATCTTGGGGTTGGATTAGGACCATTGATAGCATCCCAGATGATTTTAATTGGGTGGCGGTCAATTTACATATTATTTATAGGTATCACCATTTTTGGATTAATCTATCTAATTATCTCTAAACGTCCTCATCAAAAAATTCCAGAAGATTCAGGGATTAGTGTTTTATTATCTCAACTCTCTACAGAACTACGTCGTTCAGTTGTCGTTTTGATGATATTCTCCGCTTTTTTAATTTCACATACATATTTAGCGATAAATATCTGGACATCGAGAACTCTCTCCGGAGTACTTGATGAAAGTTTGGTGGGATTAATTCTAGGTATCGCTGGTGTTGGGGCTGCAATTTCCGGCGTTCTAACGGGTAGTACAATCAAGAAAAAAGGTGCCGGGATCCCTTTAATGATTGGTTCTATTTTATTATTCACAGCGTTGATAATATTACTCCTAATAGGGGATATTACCCAATCAGAAAAACTCGGTTTTTTAGCAACAGGTTGGATATTTTCAGGTCTTGCGGGAGGAATACTCTTTCCAGCTATAACCTATTATAGTCAAGTTCTCTCACCAAAAAGACGAGGTGCATTAGCAGGGCTACTTACTGCGGGTTACTTCATAGGAATCGCTTTAGTTCCTACAACACTAGCACCTGTATCAGATTTGTATGGAATTACAGGAATATATATCTGCATATTGGTAATATCGGTGCTCTTTGTTATAAGTATATTTTTACTGTATAAGAGTGCTAAACGTAAGGTTCTAAAGGAGGAACCACCTTCACATTAAAATATTTTAGAAGCATATGATTAAAGGATAGCACGAATTTAGAATTTAAATTTCTTTTTAACTCTTTTTTCTCTTACTTCTAAGGATTCTTTCTCATCTCTTATAATTTTAAACACATCTCTTTTACTATCACTAGATTTAAACGCTTTATCAAGTTCTTCCTCTAATTCTTCTTCAGTTAAATCTTTCTGATTCACAAGTTTTATTGAGTAAAAAGAAAATATAAAATTTATGTAATTCTGTTTAGTGGTGAAATTACTTTTTGCTGAAGTATAAGGATTTATGCCTTTACCATTATTAGCATCATCTTAAATCTTTTCAGGGCTTTTAATGCATGAGGTTCATTACCCGGCATTAAAATCATCTGTCCCTTTGTTAAAATGTGTTTGTTTTGTGATATCATAATTTCGGCTTCCCCATCAAAAACATACACAATTGCGTCAAAAGGTGCAGTATGTTCACTTAATCCTTCTCCTTGATCAAAAGAAAATAATGTCACGGTACCAACATCCTTATTGATTAAAGTTCTACTCACGATTGAGCCTTCTTGGTAATCTAACATCTTTTCTAATTCTAGGGCTTCTGTCAATTCAATTTTTTCGGTCATAATTATCTCATTTTATTGTATTAATACTAATTCTATCTTAAATAAAGAAGAATTATATATAAAGATCAATTCGAACATGTTTAACTATAACAGAAAATCCTTCATTTTTAACTTGATTCAAAAAAGAGTTGTAATAATTGCGGGATGCTCCAAAAAAAGGAATCTATACTCAACCCTGCAATTGGTTAAAGTTGGGGATTAAATTTTAGTTTCACTTATAAAATCAATCTAATGATGTTGGAACTCTCCATATTGTTCCACAATTTCCGCATTTATAACATTTGCCGTAGATCCGTGGATAATCCATTAGGATATGAGTTTTGTCAGTTTCTTCATATATTAACTGATGTCGAGTATTATCACAGCTAGGGCACATTCGTCTTGAATCTCCTTCCATGATTGTTTTGTACTTTGTACTTAGGGGGACGCTTGGAGGGTCAAACTCAGATGTAATCTCAAAGTTTTCTACTTTTGAAGCGATTGGTTCTTCTTGTCCTTCTATAGAATCTGATAATTCCTTTTTCTTTTCTTTTTTGAACAGTTTAAGAGGCTTCTTTTCTTCAATATCGACGGGGGGTTTCTCTTCACGAGAAGCTAATTTCTTTCGTAATGAAGCATTCTCTATTTGTAATACTTTTAATTTTTTTCTTAAGCTTGCATTCTCGTTTTTTAATTGTTCTATAATTTTTTCATTATCCCCCTGAGGTGGTTGTTTTATTTCTGTCATTTTTCTTAACTCCAAACTTCTTAATTTTTTTTTATTTACCTTATTTAAAAAAATAGAACCGTTTTTTTTAACAAAGTAATAAAGTTCTGATTAAAAAACTTAAGGAAATCGAAAGGATAAAATTTTAACTTCTTATTGCAAAAGAAGATTTTTAAACTTGGAATCTATTTATTTTCATATTATAGATTGTCCTTTTGAGAATGAGTACTGATATGCGGTTATTTAAAATTAGTGAAAAAGGAGAATTAGAGCCACTCAATAGGTTATTTTTCGAGGAAGATGATGTATATCTTGTAGATGATAGAGAAAATAATACAATATACATTTGGGTGGGATTAAATGTTAATCAAGATAAAAAGGATATCACCGCAGAGATAGCAAGAAAATTGGATAAAGATCGTGGTGGATCTACAAAAATCCTCATTATGAAGCAAAAAAGAGAATATGGTTCATTTTTAGCTATGATGCATAATTTGGAAAAGGGCTTAATTCCCGGCAAAACCGTGGAGAGGAGGCCAGAATTTGTTTTTAAAGCACCTCCAGAGAGTATAGAGTTTGTTAAACTCGATGGTACACCACAAAAAAGAGAAGATACGGTTGAATCAAGAATATCACAATGGTTAACACAGCTTATAGAACATAGAAAAGTTATACCAGAAGGAAAACCTGAGAAAATCATTGAATCTGTCAAATTCGTTAAATTTGAAAAAGAAACGCCCAAAATAGAATCTCAAGTGAAACCTAAAGTTGAAAAAACTATCATTACAGAAGAGGATCAAGAAGAAGATGAAGAATCAGACCTCAAAACTCAAGTGAGAGAAGCAGCATATTATCTTTCATTGAATAAATATTCCTACGATGATTTATGTTGGATGTTGGCTGAAAAAATTCAAAAAATGAGTCTTGATTTGCCTTCTATTGAGGATATTAAACAAAAAGCGGAAGAAGTTTTCCATTCATCATGTAGCTATGATGAACTATGCTGGTTAAATGCTGAGATGGATTTTTTAATCAAGAAGAGTTTTCTAGAAAAGAAAACTAATAGATTTAACTATTGAATGAAATAGGTTATTACTGTAATACAACCTATACCTATAAATATTATTGTTGTAATTACTGCTAAATAAAATTTTGGGACTTTTTTGGCAATTACAGTGCCTAAGAATACTCCCATCCATGCTAAAGTTATTAGAGCTAGAAAAGATCCAATCCATACCTCTACAGGAGAAGAATAAACAGAAGTGAGAGTAATGGTTAGAATTTGAGTTTTATCCCCTAATTCCATTATGAAAATAAAGAAAAATCCAGCTAGATACGCATTTTTTTTTAACTTGGATAATTTGGATGTAATTTTTTTAGGCGGATCATTATTTTCAGAACTGCCAACATCGATTGATTTATTTTTTTTCTTGTCTTGTCTTTCTTGGTATAGTTTCTTAATTTTGGGTAACTCTAAACTCCCTATAACAATGAATAGAATTCCAGAGAGTAATGTAATAATTGAAAGATCAACATACTGAGTTATAATAGCTCCAAAAATTACCCCAAGGGAGACAATTAATGCAAAACCTAGTGTTGCTCCTATGCCAACTTTAAATTTTTTTTCATATTCCAAGCTTAAATTGAATACAATCAGCTGAGTTTTATCACCAAGTTCCCCAAGGAATAAAATACCATAAGTAATAAAAATAACAACCCAATCCATGTTAATTTACATTAACCATGAAAAATAAATAATTTGTTTAAGTTCCGGGTATTTAAAATTGTTTTAAGTAGGTTTTTTACGATCCCATAATTTTACATTACAATTCACTAATTATTTTATTATAAAAACTAATTAAGTAAAAGGTAAATGTAGATGACTATTATAGGGATAGATTATGATAAATGTACAAATTGTAAGAACTGTTTATATTCATGTTATTATATAAGGAACGATAAGGAGCAAGATAGAGTAATTCTTAATGATCCATTAAACTTATGTAATAGATGTGGACATTGTATCGCAAAGTGCCCAGAAAATGCTTTTTTGCATAAAGATTTTGGGGAAGTAATAGAATTCATAGATGATCAAGATCCTTATTCTATGATTTCTTATGATAAGCTTCATAACTTTATGAGTGCTAAAAGATCGGTAAGACAGTACAAAAGTAAGAAGATTCCAAAGGAGATATTGAAAAAAGTAATCAATTCAATGAGTTATGCCGCAACGGGAGGTAATGCTCGTAGATTGAAGTGTCTTATTATTTCAGAAGAAGAAAAAATCAAACATCTGTCAGATTCTATTATAGAGAGAATGCTTTCAGACCCAACCACAACAGAAGGATATAAACAAGGATTAAAACTTATGAGAGAAAGGGGAAGAGATCCGATTTTTTATAAAGCACCTCATGTAATCATACTATACTCAGACAATAATTTCGATGCTATGAATGCTACTATTGCCTTTACAACCGGAATGTTAAGCGGACAATCTTTAGGTTTAGGTTCTTGCTGGATTGGAATGGCTCACATGTTTTTAAACATTGATAAAAAATATAAAAAAGATAATCTAGGTATTGAAGGGACAGTTTGGGGTGCTATAATTATTGGATATCCTACTGTGAAGTTTCATAGAATTCCTCCGCGACCTATCATTCCAACTAAAGGTTTAGAAGAACTGGACTAGAATAAGTAATATTATTATTTTTGACTATATGAAGAAACCTTTTATTTTAACCACAACAACTATTACCGTTTGGATTTTTAGAACGGGCTCTAGCGTCCCATAAACACCCGCAACCTTTGCGTTCTTGCAAGATGACCGCCATAGCTGGACAATTTTTTTTACAAGCACTACATTCTGTGCATCTTTCTGGTTCAAGAATTTCAAATTTTCCATTGTTATCTGACTGGGGGATTCCAAAAGGACATATTTCAGCACAGATTCCACATCCCGTACATAATGCTTGATCAATGGATATTTTTGGAAGTGTAATTTGTATCTTTATCGAAGCTGGTTTTAACATTATTATAAACACACCATTTTTATTTTCTAATTATATTAAGAGTTTTTTCATATTTATGTAATTCTATAATTTAAAATAATACAATTCCACTAAGCATTAAAACCGCTCCGATGACCAATAGCGGAAGATGAATTTTCCTAAAAGTGGGATATTCTTCTTGAATTTCGCCAGGACTGGTTTTCATAGAGTAGCCACTAAAGCTCATTGTAAAAAAGAAAGCAAGCCAAAAGTAAAAACAAACGTTACAGAAGATTAAATAAAACGAACCATGCAAGAACCATGTAATTCCTCCCAAAAACAATGTGTTAAGGATTCCGAAGAAAATACCTTTCTTTATAAAACTCCTAGTAAAATTGGCTAAAGGAAATAAGGCCATAATTAGAGCATTAGTTAGAATAATCCAAAGCCAAATTTCACCAATTCTCCAAAATTTACTAACCCAAAATGGATGAACGAAGCTCAACGCAAAAAGGAGAATGAGCAAAGCGATCGTGGGCCGAAGGAAGATTTTTCGTAGTAAAAAAGTTGTATGCGTTATAAATGCCCTCAACCTATGGGAACTTGTAAATTTTGCTAGCTTCCATTTATCAGGTTTCTTAGCAGGTCGATCTTTTAAAAATTGTGGTAAATATTTTGCCCAAACAGGCCCATATAGCAGATTAAAAGGGAAATTTGGTGATTCACTAGAGATCAAGGGAGCAGCAACACCCCCTGCTGCAAGTTGTGGGAGAATTAAGGTTTTTCTAGTAGTAACTTTTTCAATTCCGGAGGCTTCAACCGCTTCAATGAGTTGTTTGTTTCCAAAATTATCCCCTCGTGCTGCACACCACACATTTATACCTTTAGAATCCACACACAAGACCCAAGCATCAATTCCTTTAAGTGATCGCATTACCCTAATATATGTGTAAAGATAATTCGCAGTGGTGATTAAGGGTGATCTCTCATCGGGTTGTCCAGATTGATAGATTCCCGGTTCGATTGGGATATGATCTACTTGTCCAGTAAATATACATTTGTAAATTTGCATTTGAGCTTTAAATCCTTTGAATTTTCTAGGTTGTGGTCGATAATAACCAGGTTCATTCACATCTTCTTGAACGATTTTTTCCAATTCTAGTGCTCGTATAGATCCATGCTCCCAACTTTTTTCGGTTATTATTTTAAATCCTATAGGTTCAATATAGTTAAAAAACCACTTCACCAGAGAAGTACTTGGAAGACGAAGTCTTCTCAGTTTTTTTTTATACCACCATCGTTTTATTTTAAAGATAATTTTCCAAAAACCAGAAGGAATAAACTCCGCCCCAATGAGAAGTTTTCCGTTTTGTTTCAATTTTTTCCATGCATTTCGAAGAAAAATTTGTTGTTCAAAAGGTCTTAGTTCAGAAAGCATAAAAGTACTAACTATAAAATCTCTAGAATTCTCCTCAACGGGCATTTCAGAAATAGAGCCTATTTGATAAATTAATTTTACTTCCTTCTCAGTAGGATAATTTTTCATTGAAGCATTTATCATCTGAAAATTCTTGTCTATTGCAATTATCTCATTACCTTTTAGCGCCATTTTAGCTGCAAGAGTTCCTGTACCGCACCCTACTTCTAAGATAGAATTAGCAGTTCCAATTTGTTCCAAAATCCAATCCTTAACCTCAATATTAACTCCTTTGGTTAAGGCTGTAAATTTCTCATCATAAGTATCTGGTTCTTCTTCTAACTTCCGCATAAAAGTAACAGCTATGATAATCCCTCATTCAAAAAGATATTTTCACATCATTTAATTCTTGATAAAAATCAAATTTTTAATTTTATAAATATTGGACTCTATTTAATTTATCTATTGAAAATATATTAGATAATTAAATATCTCAGAAAGATTTATAAGAAATCATCATAAAACTTTATTGATTTACTAAAAAATTAATTTGAGATTCTAAAGGTAGTGTCAATGTCAAACGAATTAAGCGAAAAAAAATTTTGGGAAAAAAAACTAAAAGAACATTGGAAGGAATTAGCCGTTTGCATAGCATTGGGAATTGCTGCTTGCATAGGTGCAGTTATTGTCTTAATC
>JAGXNR010000076.1 GCA_019894875.1 Promethearchaeota archaeon
GAATTGGCATATCGTTTAATTTCTATGTTTTCATTATATGAAGATACAATCTTAGATCCATTTTGGGGAACAGGAACGACAACTTTAGCTGCAATGATTTCTGCCAGAAATTCAATTGGGTTTGAAATTAATTCAGGGTTCATGAAAGTGTTCAGAAGTAATTTAAGTACACTTAAAAAGTTGAATGAGGAAGTAATTGAATCCAGATTAAATAATCATATTGATTTTATTCAAAAATATAAGAAGGAAGTTAAAGATGTTAAATACAACGCAACCCATTACAAATTTCCTGTTGTTACTAAACAAGAAATAGATATATTATTTTATATCATAGAAGATTATCGAGAAAAAAAGAACAATTTTACACTACAACACAAAAAATACGATTTTTAATAAGAAATTAAAATAGATAATCTATACTTAGTTTAGACTGTTTCAAGAAATCTATGAGTTATAAATAAAAAGGACTCTTTAACATTTTCACCCGTTTTAGCGGAAGTGAGAATATAATGGAAGCTATTTTGATCAGCGATATTCTTAATTTCTTCCTCACTAATTACGATATCTTCTACTAAGTCTGATTTATTTCCAACTAATATTATGTTAATATCCTTATTCACATATTTCTTAATGTCATTATACCACACCTCAATACTATCAAGGTTATTTTGGCGTGTTCTATCTATTACAATAAAAGCTGCATGTGCCCCACCATAAAATCTCTTTCTATATGGCGCCATTTGCATTATTTGACCCCCAATATCCCAAATTGCAAAATTAATTTTAGTATCATTACTCAAATCAAAATCTTTCTGGGATATATCAACCCCCACTGTTGAAGTGTAATTCTCTTTAAAAAGATTTTCTACAAATCTCCGAATTAATGAAGTCTTTCCGACTTTATAATTACCTGTTAGAATTAATTTTATTGAAAACTCACCAGCTGGAACTTTTCCATCTTTTGATTTGGCTAAGACTCTTACGATCCCTGGAATCTCTAGTGATACATTTTCATTCCCTTCAAGTACTAATTCTATCTTCCCCGCAATATGTTCAGAATAGACTCTTAATTCCGTATCAGAGGTAGTTAAGTCTGAAATTGTTAATAGAATTGACTTTAAACCCATAGAACAGTAGGAAAATTTTTTATCCCCGATTGTAGTAATATTAAAAAATGTAGTTTCTCCGCTGAATTCACCTTTTATTCTATCAATATAACTATCTACAGTAGCAGCTATTGCTCCTAATAGAGACTCATCTCCTGCATCTCCTCGACTTTCTGAGATTATTATCAATCCTTCCCTATCACAAATAATTACTGAAATTATACCCTCAACATTGTTCATATAATTATTCAAAAGAGATGACAAGAGATTTCTTAAAATTGTGATTCACCATTGTTATGAATTTTTTTTGAATGATGTATCTAAATAATTTTTTAATAATTGATATATTTATGCTTTAAAAGATATTTTATGATAAAATTTAAATCATTCTGATATAAACAAATCATTCTTTTTAAATTATTTAAAATTTTTTTATCTCTCTTTAACAAAAAATTATATAACAAGAATATTTTTTTATTTTCATAAATAATTTACTTTAATTCTTGAGAATGGAAATTTCTCAGAATAATTAGAATAAAAAGGGGATATTTTACAAATGGGAGTATTTAATAAAAAGTTTAAAAATAGAGCCAAAACTCTGCTTATCTTAACGTTTGCCATACTTTTTCCTCTAGTACTTAATTTACCTCTACAAAATTCTTCTATTGGCAAGGAAACTGTATTTAATATTGAGCGTGATAATCCTTATCTTTCTTCAAATGGACTATCTAATGCAAATTACTTTAGTTTTTATAAAAATATTACTATTGATCAAACTAAAGTATCAGGTTCAGGAAGTCATACTGATTTTCCATTCTTGCTTTCTTTTATTGATTCGGATTTACACGGTAACGTTCAACTAGATGGTGATGACATTGCTTTTGCAATAGACAATTCTTGGTTAGATCATGAAATTGAATTATTTAATCCTACATATAGTACTACTGAGGTTCAGCTGATTGCATGGATAAGAATACCCTCTTTATCCACTTCGGTTGATACTGTTATTAGTATGTATTATGGAAATTCTACAATGATTTCACGTCAAAATCCTGAAGGGGTATGGGACATTCACTATGAAGCAGTTTACCATTTACATGATGATTTTTTGGATTCCACTCCCTATAATAGGGATGGAACGAATAGTGGATCCGTTGATATTGCGGGAAGAATCGGTGATGGCCAAGATTTTGAACGATCTGATAATTATGATAATATAAATATCGGAACTTGGAGTATTGCGGGGACAGAAATTACAATTCAAGCTTGGGTTAAGCTTGAGTCATTTTCAGTAGGAGACGCCCGTATTTTATCCAAAAACTCAGGTTTAAGTGATGATACCGAACATCACGTATGGATGTTGGGTACAGAAATCTCCCCAAATCGATTGCGAGGTAGAATCAAAACAGGAATAAGTGATTTTTCTGGGACATCAACTGTAGTTGCTACATCCGGAGATTTATCAATAGCTACGTGGTACTTAACTACTTTGATCTATGACGGTTCGAATATTCGATTTGTGCTAGATGGAACTCCTGTAGGGGCTTTTAGTAAGTCCGGATCATTACGTGTGAATGATTGGCCAATCACCATTGGAAATAACCCTACTGAAGACAAAGCCTTAGATGCGATTATCGATGAAGTTAGAATCTCATCAACAGTAAGATCTAATGATTGGTTGTTAACTGAATATAACAACCAAAACGATCCTGATACATTTTATTCAATTGGAGTAGAACAGCAAGTATCTACTCAACCTTCAAATGCAGATTATTTTAATTATTATAAAGTAATAACCATTGATCATACACAAGTTTCTGGAACAGATAGTCATATAAACTTTCCTCTCCTGATTTCTCTTCTTGATGAAGATTTACATGATGATGTTCAAATTACTGGAAATGATATTGCATTCTCTACTAATGGAAAATGGTTAGATCACCAAATTGAATTATTTGATCAAACCTATAATGGTACACACGCTCAGTTGTTTGCATGGGTTCGTGTTCCTTTCTTATTAACAACAGAGGATACAAATGTAACTATGTATTATGGTAATTCTACAATGAGCTCGCGCCAGAATCCTAATGGCGTTTGGGATGCAAATTATGTCGGTGTTTGGCATTTAAATGACGATCCAACAAGTACCATTTATGATAGTACTTCTCCTAATAGTAATGGTGCATCATCTGGTTTAATGACATCATCAGATTTGGTATCTGGAATCGTTGGAAAAGCTTTAGATTTTGATGGAAATAATGATTATGTTTATTTTACAAACTCACCAGAGTTACAAATAACCGGAGAAATAACCGTTCAAGCTTGGTTTAAAGCAAACTATTTTGAGAATGACTACTTATTTAATAAAATGGATGGAGTTGGGAATCGAGGTTGGGAGATCCGTTTTTTTCCAACTGATACGGCTCATGGAAGAGTATCATTTCGTTATTCTCCTGATGGAATTAATATAATAAGCTCTGGAGATGAAGATGTAGAAATCGGAAATTGGTATCACGTTGTAGGAGTCTTTAAACCCAGTACATATAATAAATTCTTTTTAGATGGTACCTTGGTTGAAACGGGAACAATGGGCATACCCCCTTCTCTAAATGATCCTCCATACAATGTACTTATAGCTGAAAAATCTGATGGGTCGGGGAATTATGATGGAATTATAGATGAATGCCGTATTTCCAATATTGCACGTTCAGATGGATGGATTATTACCGAATATAATAATCAGTACAATCCTGATTTGTTTTATTCTGTAGGATCTGAAAAAGACGCTAAGGAAACGATATATCTTGAAGCTCAAATCAATGCAATTGACTTATACAGTAATTTAATACCAAATGCAAATGTTTCCTTAATAAAAAATGATGAATTAATAACCAGTGATATAACTAATTCTAATGGAAGTGTGAGATTTACAAATATAATTAAAGGTGAGTATAATTTCACGGTTTCCATAACTTCTAATATCGAAAATCTCACAGAGCTTGTTAATGTAACCTCCCAACCAATCTTAATCGATAAAGGGTTCCAGATGATTAATTTAACTTGTAATGTTAGTATGAATTTCTTTGAAATTTTTGACGTTGATGGATTACCTGTCGAATCTGGTTGGATTGTTGTTGAAAATAGTTCAAATTTACTTCAAAATTGCACTATCGATAGTACTGGAAAAACAACTTTTTACTGGGTAAATATATCGTCATATGAGTACAATTATACTGTCTATTATCAAAATATGAATTACTTTGATAATACCATAGAATTATCTTCAGGAAACATAACCTCTCCTAATTCTCTCATTCAAGTTCAAACAGAATTAACTACTGTTGAGTTTACTATATTGGTTGTAGGAACTGGTGATCCAGTTGGGGGTGCTAAGCTTAAATTAAAAGTTAATAATACTTTTGGAGATAGCATCGTAAATTTAACAACAGATTTTAATGGAAAAGCAACCCTTCGGTGGTTAAACTCGTCTGGTATTAATGGAAATTATTCCTTAGAAATTGAATTCTTCGGACAGAATAGGATGTTTAATATAACGATTGATGGGCCTGGTGCTGTAGATAATATTAACTTTTCAATAATAAGTAAAGACTCTAAAGAATTTCGGATAGCAATAAATCTTGATGATTTTCAGACAGAACTGAGCTCACTTAATCCAATAGACTATATCCAAGTTACATGGGGAACTCAATTAAAACTTAGAGTTTTATTCAATATTACTAAAGCTGAAGGGCTCCCTACAGACATTTTAGGCCCTGCATATGCAGATTGGGTAACATTTCAATTATTATTAGGAGGAAATCCCGTATTATCCGTACAAATGTGTAAGGAGATAAATTATATAGGTAGACATTGTGCAATCATTGATACAACATTAATTGATAGCGATGTTACGTACATTATTAAAGTTTCTGCTCAAAAATCAGGATTTACGTTGCCATCTGATTTATATCTTCAGCTAGATGTATTAAAAAATGACTTAGTATTGAACCAATCAGAAAATAACGATACTCCTTTATCAGTGTTTTGGTCAGATAGCGTTAATATGTCACTGAGTTCGTATGGTAAAAATATTGAGAGTTTTACATTAGAAGATATGATTTTTCAAAATAGTAATCATGAGTTTAGCTTTTCAATTCCTGAGATATATACAAATTGGAATTTATCTCATGTTGTTTTTAACATATATAATATTAATTGGAATACAGATATAGCTAATATTAACATTACAATTGAAGATCCTTATGGAAATTTCTATATGTATCATAAAGATAACCATTCAGGATGGGATTTTATTCAAGGTTCATGGACTGGAATTTCTCTTCTATTAGATATGATGAGTCCTACAGATGATAATAATTTTGATTTTATTATAGGGGGATCTTATAACGATCCAATCGATATAATCGCAGAGGTTTATTTTATAAGAAACACAGAAGATGTTGAGCTTACTAAATTCAATCAAACAGATAGTATATCAATTCAGACTGAAATTGAAGGGTGGGTAATTAAAAATGTAGTATTTGAAATCTCAGATTGTTACGAAACTTCTACATGGACTACAGCAAATTTATCAACACTTACTAATCTGAATATAACCACAAACGAAGGTTTCAAATATTCCCTAGCTTCTGGATATGAAAATGGAACAGGTTTCTTAACTATTGATGATCGTAAAATTTATCCATTAGGTAATCAATTCTCATTTGCTGTCGAAGGATATACCAATTTAAGTTTTAATGTAAATATTAAAATTGAATACGTTCAAGAATTCTATAGAAACCAATATGTTGAAACTTATAATTCTACAATTACAATGCAAGATGTAAGTAATGGTGGAATCTTCCCAGTTACCCCTTTAGAGAATGGTTGGGATGATAATAATGCTTATCTCAGTATTAAAAGCATCAATAATGGTGTATCTTATTTTTATCCTACTGATATATCAATGCAGATTATAATTGGGGGAAATATCTATATCATTTCGGATATTTCTTTAGGAGTGGGATTTTTTTCATTAGAAAGTTTTACTAAAAATGAAATTCTGAATGCTGATATAAACACAGATATACCAGTGAATTTTACTTTATTTGTTATAATCGAAAATTCTAAAACCGTGTATTATAAAACAGTAGGAACACTTAATTATGTAATTCGAGAGACACCTTCTGTATTTGGAGTAGTCCCATATGATTCTAATTTGGAATGCTATTTACAGTATATTGATACTTCAATAATAGATGCTGATGAATATACTATTAGGTTTACGTTCCTAAAAGATCACTTTGAAACTGCTACAAAAGATCTTGAATTGAATGTGCAACAACGATTAACATTAATAAATGGAGATACAGAATTCTACAGAAGTATTGAAAACGTTTATGTAAAAGATGGTGTGAATTTCACATTTATTTACACAGATGCATTAACAGGAGATAAAATTTCCAATTTAAAGACTCAATTCTTTATATGGGAGAAATATTCAAATAATGGCACGGTAATGGAAAATGATCAGGGGACAATAATTACCTCAAAGAATAATACATACATCTTAGATTTTGATACTGAAACAAGACTGGTTGGAGAATATCTACTTATTGCAACGTTAGATAAAGAAAATTATGAATATAAAAATGCCATGATTCTCTTATCTATTAATAAACGAGAAATTGATTATACCTTATGTGATAATTTCAGAAATAAACAAGCAAGCGTTGTACAGGGAAATTCTATCCCAATCATGATAAATTTAACCGATCCCACAAAAGGGGATATACCCTTAATTAATGCTACCATTTCCTTAACAATTGGCGGTGTGGATTATGAGTTTGAAAAATTTGAGAATGGAACCTATAGATTTGATTTTCAAACAGTTAATATTAATGCATTCTTTACATCAACCACACTCCGAGCAATCATTAATATTTCAAGGGAAGATTATATTTCTGAAGAATTTAGTATCATTATTGTGGTTGAAATGCAAGAGATTTTTCCTGGAATCCCCACATTCTATTTCTTGGTAATTCTCTCCATTATAATTGCTGTGACTGGTAGTCTTGTAGGATATAGAGTGTATAAATATGCAAAAATCCCCGAGTTCGTTAAAAAAGCTAGGGCAATGAAAAAAGCAATTGAAGGGGATAAATCAATCTCTGAATCACTACTTTATCAATCTAAGAATTCATTTATAGGAGAGAGAATCAGAGATAAATGGGAAGATATTGGATTATCCGTGGAAAATGTTTTAGGAATAAAATCTACAAAAGAGATGAAAGGTTCTAAAATTGAGCGAAGAATAAGTGGGACTGTTGAAAGAAGAAATATTCAACCTATCGGTTTAGTATTTATGAAATGGGATGAAAGGATAGGTACAGAAATCTTAGCTAAATACCCAGAAGAAACTACAGTTTCAGAGAAAACATTGATGCAAATATATAGTACTCATGAATACAGTGGTGAAAAGGGAATTATAACATTAACTTCAGGATTATTAAATATTATTTCTTATTATACTGGCCCTGAAATGGGATTTTACTTGGTTTTATTACTAAATATCGATGATGATCCTGATATGTACGAGGGAGGTATGGCAGATATCTTAAGAGTTCTTTTGGACAATGTTGAAGATGACTCATATATACAGATGATGCCTTCATTTTTTCAACGCTTATCGGTTTACCCCTCGCTTAGTGACGAAGAAATTCTCTCTCTCAATTATCAAGACGAAATTAAGCGTATGATTATAGAGAACTTGAGAGATGTCGGTGCAATATCCAAATCTGAATTAATGATCTGGCTTCGAGATAAATATGTTGAGGGATTTATAGACATAGAGGCTACGCTTCTTGAACTTCTAAAGAGAGATATTGTAAAACAAGTATCAGTAAAGGGATTCCCCTCAGAGTTAATCTTCCTTACTAATGATTTCTTCATGCTCCGTGTTCCCCCAAATAAATTATTTAAGGATCCCGCTAATAAAGGATTGCCAACGCAGTTTTTAAAAGAATATCGAGAGGAAATTACGAGATTCTTCCAGAATTATCAGCCAACATCAGAAGATAACTTAAAAATAATCAGTCTTTTAATAAATCCTCAAGCTTATGAAACCATACGATTACTAAGAACTTCAATAGTTACTTTACAAGATTTAGAAAAACTGAAGAAAAAAGGTGTAGATGATGCTCCTAGCATTATAAGATCACTCTGGGATAACAAAATGGTGAAAGTTTTTAGAGATGAGAATGATATCGAGTATTATGCTCTACTTTCTGATTTCTATATGGATTTAATCTTTCCCAAGTATCTTTTATCTGTAATAAAAACTGCTTATGAGCAGCGATCCCAACCGAACAGAGTTTTAATTGAATATCTAAAATCGCTTGAGGATACATATTTCGATTTAAAATCCGAAGATAAAGTCTAAAATATATTAGTAAAACTTTTTCTCATTTTATTTTTTAATAATATAAATCCATACCCGGACAGGGTTTTCATCAAATAACTTTCTACGAGAGTTTTTTTATTTGAATCATTATATGGATTCTCATCATTCACAATCTTCTGCTTTTTTCTTATTGATTTTGACAAATGCTTCTTCTTGAATATTTCTTTGCTCCGATTTGACGGATCTATTCACTTGATTCAAATGTCTCATTGCATTATTTTTTCCTTCTTTTATATTATCTATTAGCTCTTCTCTACTAAAACCCCCTGATATTACTAGGGCTGTTTGAAATGATTGTTGGGGCTTTAATGTTTTAAACTTAATTTGCAGCGCTGATAAAATCTCTCCTGGACCTTCATGTAACGTATTAGAAAGGTTTAATCTTTCTTTGTCGATTTTAAATTCTTTTGTTAAACATGATTCATAATTTGTTGATTTAGATATTGGAGAAAAACCACCATACAAACCTGTTTCATCATATTGGTAAATAATGTCATTTTCTTCGTCATAACCTGAGAGATCATTATCATATCCTTCAAGTCCATTTATATCAAAATCAAAAATAAAATACATCGAAAAATCATTCATGGCAAAGTCTGATATGTTTTTCATTGTAAAGAAAGTACTGATAAAGGGTACTTTAGGTGGATTAAATATATCTTTATAAACCCTGACAAATTCCTTCTTTTTTAATGAAATCGATGGAAGCTTTTTTTCTTCCACTAATTTATTCAGGTACTCCGTAATATTGAAATCCAAGGTAATTCTACTTAAGGCAGTCCCCTTACGGGTATTTACCATATTATATATTGGTGTAGGTTCTATATTTTTCAAAACAACGGGGATGGATCCAATTCTTTTTCCTTCTAATTTAAAGCTAAACCAAGGACCAGTCAATTCTTGTTCAGAAAGATATATAAGATATTTTCCCTTATATGTAAGTTTTTTTATTGAAAATCCCATGACATAACCTGAAGTATTTCAAGTAGCAAGTACATCGTGCCAATCTACTTTAATAACTATCTTAATCTAACCTCCTTTTATTAATTTTGAATTGTTATTTTTATGTTGATTAACTTATCAATTATTTAAAAGAATAAGAATTCATAAAAATTTTGTATTAATATTTAGAGTGTTTCAATCACTCTATAAGCTATATATAAAAAGGCATCATGAACATTTTCACCTGTTTTTGTGCTAGTTAAAATGTAATGGAAATCAAAACGCTTTGCGACTTCTTTAATTTCATCTTTACTTATTACTATTTGATCGGTTAAGTCAGATTTATTTCCTACTATAACAACAGGAATATTTTTGGAAACTGAAGTTTTTATATCATTATACCATTTTTCAACGCTATCAAGATTACCTGGACTAGTTCTATCTATAACAATGACCGCAGCATTAGCACCATTGTAAAATCTGGCCCTATATGGAGCCATCTGAAAACTCTGGCCTCCGATGTCCCAAACAATGAAATTCATCTTATTTTGCTCAGTTAAGTTGATCGTTTTTTTTGAAATCTGAACCCCAATAGTCGAAATATAATCTTCTTTAAATGCATTTTCTACAAATCTTCTGATAAGAGATGTTTTACCTACTCGGAAATCTCCTGTTAAAATTATTTTGTTTGAATATTCTGCTGCCAATTTTGGAAGTGCCCCTATCTTTGTTCTTGCCAGAGCTTTTACAATTTCAGGAATTTCAGTAGACACCTCCTCATTTCCATCTAGAATTAACTCTATTTTACCCGCTATATGTTCTGAATATACTTTTAATTCTGTATCACTCGTAGATTGATCTGTAACTGTAGTTAATATCGATTGAGGACCTTGTGAGCAAAAGGCAAATTTTTTATCTCCAGTTGAGGTCATATTAAAAAAATTACCTTGAGCCCCAAATTCACTTTTAATTCTCTCTATATAATTATCAAGAATCGCTGAGATCGCACCAAGAACAGAATCCGATTCTTCTTCATCACCCTCTATGAATTCTGAAGCTATTATAAAACCATCTCTATCGCAAATCGCTACACCCAATATACCCTCTACTTCTTCAAAGTAGTTTTTCAAGATCTCTCTTAAGAGTTTACCCCTTGGGAGTTTTTCCATTGATATTTAACCTTTTAGTTAGAACTATTAAGAATATATTAACCTCAAATAATATAAATGTAGTTATTTAGATATTACTATAATCATACTTCTGAGCACATCAGCATACCATATTATTTTTTATTTAATCTATAAGCATCTATTATTCATGATAAGAGATTCTTCCATAAAAGATAACTCGAGAGATATGGCAAAATGTGAAGAAAATATTAAAAATATCTTAGATCGTGCCGTAAAACTCTTTAGAAGAACTGATCTCCCTGAACTTGCCGATAAGTGGGACAAAATTTTAAACACTTATCGTTCTAAAAAGAATATGGTTTGATTCGGGTTAAGATTATAACTTCTAAGGATAGTTTTTTTTCATTTTTTAATATTTTTTCGGTTAAATGATAAAGCAATGATTGGGTTATAAAATTCCTTTAGTAGAAGGAATATCTTCAGAAACTATCATTTTTGCCTGTTTGATAGCCCTAGCTAAAGCTTTAAACGCTGCTTCAACTTTATGATGCTGATCTTCCCCATATAGAATATGAAGATGTAAATTCATTTTAGCATTTTCCGCAAAGGAAGTAAAGAAATGTGTGATATCTTCAACAGCAACATCCTCGATCTCACATTCATTTAAGTTTAAGTTAAGAATCAAAGCTTGTCGGCCGCTAAAATCTAATACACATCTCGCAAGGGTTTCATCCATTGGAATTAAGGCAGATCCAAATCTATTTATGCCTTTTTTATCACCTAAGGCTTTCTGAAAACACTCTCCTAATGTTATTCCAATATCTTCAATAATATGGTGAGTTAAATCTCCATTTGCACTTATAGTTATATCGATTTTTGAGTGTTTTGCTAATAGTTTTAACATATGATCCATAAATTTGAAACCAGTATCAATCTGATAAGCTCCAGAACCGTCTAAATTTAATTCAATAACTATTTCGGATTCACTAGTTTTTCTTGACACTTGAGCAATCCTGTTCATACAATTTTCACCTATGACTATTATTAAACCAAATGTTATAATTTTTAGTAATTTTCTATATTTATATTTAAAAATAACATTTATCAATAAAATTGGTTGTAAAATGAATAAAATTACTTTTATTGGAGCAGGATCTATGGTTTTTGCTGACAATATACTCACGGATATCTTGACTTTTCCTTCTTTTCAAAAAAACACACTCATTTGCTTGGAAGACATCGATTCAAGACGTTTAGATACGACCTTTAGATATATAAAAAAAATTATTGAAGATAACTCTCAAATTTTAGATGATGTGGAAGTTGAGAAAACAACTAATCAAAGGAAAGCAATTGAAGATGCAAAGTATATAATTAATGCAATCCAAGTTGGTTGGTTGGATGTTATGAAATTCGATTTTGAAATCCCCTTAAAATATGGTGTCTCTCAATGTGTTGGCGATACTTTAGGACCGGGGGGAGTTTTTCGATTTCTTAGAACTGTTCCTGCAATTAAATCTATCATTGAGGATATTCGTGAATTTGGATATAATACTAAAAAAAATTGCGATAAACCGCTTTTGTTAAATTATTCCAATCCTATGGCAATGAATACTTGGTATTGTAACCTTTTATTACCTGATTCTACTATAGGTTTATGTCATGGAGTTCAAGAGACCGCAGCAGCTTTAATGAATCTTCTAAAAGTGCAGGAGGAGAATTTCAGTTTCCTTTGTGCTGGTATTAATCATATGGCATGGTATTTAGAAGTCTGGTATAGAAAAAATCAAAAAACTCCATGGCAAGATGCTTATCCAGAACTTAAAAGAAAACTGAATGATAATCCTAGATATTCTGAAATTGAAAAACTACGTAGAGATATGATGAATGCATGTGGTTATTATATGACTGAATCGTCAGGTCATCTTAGTGAATATCTTCCTTATTATCGGAAAAGAAAGGATCTATTAGAAAAATACAAATCAAACAAGTTTTTTTACGGGCATCTACGACATGGCGCTTATTACGAATTGTGTGTTGCCACGGAAGGAAAGACGGAGAAAAAGTTCGAAGAGCGTATAAAAGAACCAGTACTTAAATTGAAAAAAAATCCTACGACAGAATATGCTTCCCATATCTTAAATGCCATAGAAACTAATAAAGCATTTAGATTTAATGGTAATCTCATTAATAATGAACAGAGTCTAATAACCAATTTACCTAAAGGGTGTTGTGTAGAAGTTCCAATATTTGCTGATTCCCATGGATTGCATCCTGAAGGAGGAATAAAATTACCGACAGTTTGTCAAGCACTTTGTATGTCAAATATCATGGTACAAAAAGCAGCTGTAGAGGGAGCAATCGAATTGAATAAAGAAAAAATATACCATGCAGTCTTACTAGATCCTAATACAGCTAGTGTTTGTTCTCCCTCAGAAATTCGAGAGATGGTAGATGAGATGTTTGAAAAAGAAGGTAGATGGATGCCGAAATTTTAACGATTCATATAATCTAAGATATGTTTCTTCTGTGAATCTGAAACCTTGTAGAGAATGAAAACTAAATCATCAATCTCTTTTTGAATTTGATTAAATTTATTATCCTCTCTATCATCAAATTCTAATAATATTTTTACTCTTTCTATTATTTTTGATGCAATTTCTTTTTCTTTTACATTTTCAGGAACTTTAATAGGGAGATCTTTTATTTTTTCAATCAAGATTCTAGGAAACAATTTTTTATAAGAACCAAATAATTGTATAAAATAATAAGATAGAAGTAAAGAATTTAATAATCCAAGAAGGTATATGTTGTTAAATTCTATAATAGGAGATTGACAGATTTTTAAATTATAGAAAGATTGAGATGTAAAAGATAAATTATTATCATATGTGGCACAAATTAAGTTATTCTGGCTTAATTGTCTAATTATAATCCGATCTTCATAGATTTCTGAATCTTTATAGTTAATTCCGTTTTTGTTTACTTCAATATATTTATAATCTCGGATTTGATAACGTTGAATTGAATTTATAAATAATTTAAAACATTCTTTCTTCTTTTTAGGAATTAAATCAAAGATAATTTTTTCAGTATATCTTTTTTCTAGATGAGTTTTACAGTCAGGACAAAGAAATTCCTTTTTAGGTATTGGAAAATATTTTTTACAGTCTTTACAATAGATTATCTCTCCTGTTTTTGTCAATTCAACCCCTCTACTCAATAAAAACTTAAAACCATCTTTTACCATTAATTTTCTCAATTTAGGAAAATTCTCGGTTAAATGAATAATGATTGAAATATCCTCTTCATCAAGATGAATTAAAAACTTATAATCCCAACTTTTCAAAGACTTTTGAAGGATCCTTTTTTGTGGTCGATTTACAATTTTAACTTTAATCCAATTATTCTCTCTCTCTTCGATGTTTGATTCTTTCTCCAAAATTAAAATTATATTAGAAACAACAGGATCTTCGAATTTGGGACCAGAATGATAAATTTCTTTTATATTTGTAGTATCAAAGATGTATTTCCTTATTTTAGAACGGTTTGAGAGTGCCAGTAAGGAATCTGGGACAATATAACCCAGTACACCTTTAATTTTTAATAATTTTATACCAAGTTCAATAAAAATTTGGAAATAATCATATTGACCTTTTCCTGTTTTAAATTTCATGTTCTTGATAATTTGGCGCTGTAC
>JAGXNR010000077.1 GCA_019894875.1 Promethearchaeota archaeon
AAATAAAATAAAAACAATAATTAAATTATTGATTACATATTAGGTAGTAATTATGATAAAGCCACCCTATCATTTAAGATGTGAATATCTTGAAAATCCAATTGAAATAGATACACCATTACCGCGATTTTCATGGGTTTTAGAACATGAGCAAAGGAATCAATCTCAATCAGCTTATCAAATTATTGTGTCTTCAGAAAAAATCCTCTCGAATTCAGATGAGGGGGATCTGTGGGATACCGGAAAAGTTAGTTCCGAAAATAATGTGAATATAGAATACAATGGAAGAGTTTTGCAAAGTAGCAGCATGTATTATTGGCGAGTAAAATGGTGGGATAAATCTGATTCAGAAAGTAATTTTAGTGAAGCATCTTCTTTTGGAACGGCACTTTTAGAGGAATCTGATTGGAAAGCAAAATGGATTAGTAAAAAAGAATTTATAAACTTAGATTCGAGAAGAGAGCTACAATACAGATCTCAAGAACGTGATTTTATGGGGAGATTACTAGATAGAGATTTCAATGAAGTGCATGCAATCTACCTAAGAAAAGAGTTTACTCTCGAAAAGATAATTAAAACTGCTGAAATTTATATTTGTGGATTGGGTTATCATGAACTGAGAATAAATGGGAAACGTATAGGCGACCGAGTATTAGAACCCGCTCAAACGGATTACAACAAAATCGCTCTTTATTCAACCTATGATATAACGTCTTATTTAGAAAATAATAACGCTATAGGAGTAATACTGGGGAACGGACGTTGTGTGGAACATTATGGGTATGATTATCCAAAATTAATAGTCCAAATTCATCTTCATTATAATGATGGAACTAGTTCAGTTATAATTTCAGACAATAGTTGGAAGCTGTCCAACGGTCCAATAATGGAGAACGGTATATATCATGGTGAGAAGTATGATGCTCGATTAGAAATACCGGGATGGGATAAACCAAATTTTGAGGATAAAGAATGGGAAAATGCAACAGTGGTTAAGGGTCATAAACTCGCGTCTCAACTAATGCAACCAATTAAAATTACAAAAATCTTGAAACCACAGCAATTAAAAAGTCCTCAAGCTGGGATGTATGTATTTGATTTTGGTCAAAATTTCACGGGATTTGTTCGTATAAAAGTTCAGGGACCTAAAGGATGTAAGATCAAACTGAGATTTGCAGAAATTTTAGATGAAGTGGGTATGTTAAATACTGCTACTAATGGAAATGCTCCTGCTACCGACATATATATCTTGAAAGGAGAAGGAGAAGAAATTTATACTCCTCATTTTACATACCATGGCTTTAGATATGTAGAATTAACGGGATTCCCGGGAGTTCCTACAATAGAAACTATTGAAGGATTATTTTTTCATAGTGATGTCCCGAAAATTGGAGATTTCTTTTGTTCGAATGATCTACTCAATAAGATCCATTCTAACATAATATGGGGCCAATTAAGCAATTTAATGAGTATTCCTACAGATTGCCCTCAGAGAGACGAACGACATGGGTGGATGGGTGATGCTCAATTGGTGACTGAAGAAGCTATGATGAATTTTGATATGGCACAATTCTATACTAATTATCTAAGAAATATTCAAGTATGTCAGATGAATGATGGAAGTTTATCTGATGTTGTTCCTCCGTATTGGCCAATATACCCCGCTGATCCTGCATGGGGTACGGCATATATCACTATTGCGTGGTATATGTATTGGTATTATAATGATATTAAGATTCTCAAGGAATATTACGAATCAATGAAACTATATGTAGATTTTCTTTCAAATTCTGCTGAGGAAAATATTTCTCTTCTAGGTAGGTACGGGGATTGGTGTCCACCATCAAGTATCGCTTCGAAAAGAACTCCAGTAGAGCTCGTTTCTACTTGGTATTATTATCATGACACATTTTTATTTTCAAAAATTGCAAAGATTTTAGGATTTGAAGAAGATTTTGACTATTATTCTAAAAAAGCAGAAGAAATCAAAAATGATTTTAACAAGAATTTTCTAATACGTACTTACAAATACATTAAAGTCTCACCTGTTGATAGAGCAATCAGTCAAACATCTAACGCATTACCATTATATCTAAATATGGTTCCAGAAGATAAGGAAAAGGAGGTATTGTTATATCTTATAGAAGCAATAAAAGGTCATTACGATTATCATAATGATGCGGGAATTGTTGGAACGAGATACATCTTTGAAGTGTTGACAAATAATGGATATCCTGAAATTGCATACAAGATGATCAAACAAACGAGTTTTCCGGGATATGGATATATGATAAAAGAAGGAGCAACAACACTTTGGGAACGATGGGAAAAACTTGAAAGCTCAGGGATGAATTCACACAATCATATCATGCTTGGATCTGTAGATACGTGGTTTTACAAAACCTTAGCGGGAATTAAATCTCTGGAACCTTGTTGGAACACCTTGCAAATAAAACCATACATTCCAAATGACATGGATTATGCAACCGCGAGTATAGAAACTATTAAAGGTAGAATATATAGTGCTTGGGAAAAAATTGGAAATAAATTAGTTATAACACTAGAAATTCCGGTAGGTATTAACGCTGAGTCATGGATACCAATTAAAGATATCAAAAGTGAAATAAGAGAAGGAGATACCTTAATATGGAAGGATGGGGAAAAAACTCCACAACATGGAGATATAGAATTTAAAGAATTAAAGGAAAATAGCGTTGTATTAAGCTTGGGATCGGGATATTATAAATTCAGTATAAAAAATTCCTGATTTATTACTGCGTTTGGATCATTTCTTATTTATCTAATTTTTAACTGCTTGAAATAGAGCTTCAATATTTTCTGGGGGAATATCAGGGAGAATCGCCTCATGACTAGGTGATATAATTAATCCTGTTGGGAATATTTTTTTCAATTCAATTACTTTTTCCTTAACTTGATCAGGAGTACCAAATACTAGTAATTCTTGAGCATCCACCCCACCACAAAATGATACCTTTTTAAAAAAATGTTCCTTCAATTTTTTTGGCACCATATCTACTGCTAATGCTTGAATAGGATGGATTGCATGAACGCCCAGCTTTATTAATTCAGGAATAGCCTCAAAAATAGAACCGCAAGAATGATAAATTACTTTTAAACCATAACTTTTCGCTTGATTGACAATTTTTTTTGCTCCGGGCATTGCGAATTTGCTAATAAGTTCAGGGGAAAGCATTAAACGTTTTTGACCACCAAAATCATTTCCAATGAGAACCGCTTCAACTTTGCCTTTAGTCGCTTCGTAAAATATTTTATTAGCTTTTAAATAAAAGTCAATGATTCTATTATGAACTTTATTAAAAATCTCCGGTCGCTTGAGCATATTTATAAAGGCTTTTTCCATTCCAAAAGCAGAATAAATATCTTGGAAGTGAGCTGACCAAAGTACCCCCATTACAGCGTAATCTCCTGGTACAGCTTCTACAACCCTTTTGCATTCATCAGGATCAATATGATCTGCAGGATCAGGCCAATCAAAAGCATCAACATCATCTTTTATGGCGTCTTTGTAATCTTCGAAAAAACCAGGTGCTGTCAAAGTTCTTGTTTCCATGGATTGACCCCCTTTTGAGAAATTAAAGGCCATAGCAATATGATTATTTGGGGGGTCATTATATGGTATATCAACTTCCCAAATATCTGTATCTATTTTTAACTTCAATTCTTGCAGAGTGTTAACTTGAAAATACTTAAACAAGTTATCATATGCACTTGGGACAGGCATCCCTAACCAACAAGCTGGTCGATCCACCGGTTTCTGTTCTATCGTTGCTAAAAATCTTTCTTTATGGTTCACCGGATACCCCTAGTGTATTTAATCTGTATTATTCAAAGATAATTCTATTTTAAAGGAAATTGCATGTGAATCTTTAATTTTTTTAGGTATTCTAATAATTAAATTATTACTTTCTATTCTCCATTTTAAGTTTTCTTCAACGCCAAGTAGATTTATTTTGGAAATTTCCCTTATCTCAAGATTTTTTATACCAATTTCATCTTTTTCTGGTTTACCCATGAGTATTACATAGAGATTGTTTTCTTTTTGTGTAAATCTTACAGGAATGTCCTCCGTAGTAATACTCTCAGCACGAATCCAAGGTCTAGTTCCGAAAATAGCGTCCCCATTCACTTCTAACCATTTGCCAAGTTCAGTTAAACGTTTTTCTTGAATTTCAGGAATTTTTCCATCAGCATTAGGACCCACATTTAGTAAAAGATTGCCATTTTTACTCACAATATCAATTAATAAGTAAATTAGATCCTTTGATGACATGTAATCTTCTTCAGATTCAAATTGATTGTATCCAAAGGAATTACCTATTCCCCTGCATGTTTCCCATTTTCTTTTCTTTATTTCTTTAAAAACCCTATACTCAGGTGTTGTAAAATCCTTATGTCTTATCAAAAGAAATTTATTTTCTTCAGGAAGCCATTGATTCCATCTATCATTTACTACACCATCAGGAAATTGATTATAATAATCAGCAAAAATTTTATATGGATTTTTCCCCATGGGAAATCCCATATCACTCCATAAAATTTTAGGTTGATATCTGTCAATTAGCTCATACCAATGATTAGTCACATATTCTGCATATTCTGAAGTTTGAACATAATGTTTGTTAAAGCTGAGAGTATCTTTTATGGGGAAAAGATTAAATGACCAATCCCAAGCACTGGAATAATAAAAGCCCATATTCATTCCTTCCTGTTTGACAGCACTTGTAAGTTCCCCCACAATATCTCTGCTAGCAATATAATTTTCTTTGTTTGGATTAGGATATTTACTTGGCCATAAAAGGAAACCATCGCAATGTTTTGTCGTAAGTACTACATATTTTGCTCCAATCTTTTTGAAGAGTTTTGCCCATTCTTTGGATTTCCATTTCTTAATATGTTCATTGAAAATTGGGACAAAATCATCATATGAAAACTCCTTTCCATATGTTTTGGTATGATATTCTTGAGTAGGGCTATCAGGGATTCTAAGTGTATTAAGATACCATTCAGCATAAGGATTATTCCTAAAATATTCCTCTACTCCCATTTTTTGACCTACTTCGACGATATTCATCCCCGTAACTGCAAATGCAGGTACTGAAAAAAGCCCCCAATGAATAAAAATGCCTAATTTTGCATCATTATACCATTCGGGTACATCATGTTTACGTATAGACTCTGTATCAGCAGTATATTTCATAAAACTTACCTCAATATTATATTTTATTTATATTTAGGATGTAGGTTTAGGCATAAGCTTGAGTACATACACGGGAGAATCCTTAAAATTCTCAGGAAATATAATTTGAAGATTTTCTCCTACTTGATTCCAATCTAAATTCTTATCTTGACCTAATAATTGAATTTTAGTTTCATTATCAATTTTTAATGATTTAATGATAATTTCATTCTTTTTAGGTTTATCTAACAGATGGATAAAAAACTCATCATTTTTCTGAGTGTATCTTATTTCATTATTATCTATCGTTTTTCCCTCAGCTTTAATCCATGGTCGAGTTCCATATATAGCTTCTCCGTTTATTTCTAACCATTTCCCAAATTCACGTAAGATTTTTTCTTGAATTTTTGGAATAGTCCCATCTGCCATTGGTCCCACATTTAGTAAAAGATTTCCATTTTTACTAACAATATCGACAAACATTTTGATGAGTTCTTCTGATTTTATATAATCATCCTCAGTTTCATATTGATTATAGCCGAAAGAATTTCCAATTCCGCGACAAGTCTCCCATTTAGTTTTAAAGATGGTATTAATAGAAGTATATTCAGGGGTTATAAAATCATAATGTAAAAATCTAGAGGTTCCATTTTCTCCTTTTTCTTTTGGTGTCATTGCTTGTTTAATATTATCTCTAAGAGTATCTTCAGATAGAGTATTAAGACTTTTTCTCACTTGTTCTGGAATTTGAATCCAGCGATTGTTAATTACACCATCAGGATGCTTATTATAAAAGTAAGAAAATATTTCATTGAGATTAACACCTGGGGGATATCCAATATCATTCCATAAAATTATCGGTTCATAACGGTCAATTAATTCATACCAATGATTATTAGCATATTCAACGTATTCTGGAGTTGTATTCCCATTTGTGAGAAAACTTTTTGTATCTGTAATTGGATTGGGATTAAAAGACCAATCGAGGCTGCCAGAATAGTAAAAACCCATTTTTAATCCTTTTTCTTTAACTGCTTTAGTAAGTTCACCAACAATATCTCTGTTAGCACAAAACTCTTTTTTTCTTGGGTTAGGATATTTACTTGGCCAAAGAAGAAATCCATCATGATGCTTTGTACCTAGAACAACATATTTTGCGCCCACTTTATTAAATAATTCTACCCATTCAATGGGATCCCAGCTATTAATTGCATCATTAAAAATTGGGACAATTTCATCGTAATGGAATTGCTTCCCATAAGTTTTAATATGATATTTTTCTGTAGGACTTCCCGTAATTCTAAGTGAATTCAAATACCATTCTGCGTATGGATTATTAGCATAGTGATCCACAGATTCCACAGAATTTATGAATCTTCTGTGTGTAACAGCGAAAGCTGGTACGGAATAAAGTCCCCAATGAATGAAAATTCCGAATTTTGCATCGTGAAACCATTCTGGTACTTTATGTTTTTGAATAGATTCTAAAGTTGCTTTATATTTCATGATAATACCCTTCTATTATTTTTTTCCATATAATGGTCCAAAGTTAGCACAAGCACGAAAATCTGCGCTTTCCAAATTTTTGGTACCAAATGCATTCCATGTACTAGGTCTGAAAATCACATCATCGGGAATATTGTGCATACTTACAGGAATTCTTAACATTGACGCAAGTGTGATTAAATCAGAACCGATATGGCCATAACATAACGAGCCATGATTAGCGCCCCAGCTGTTCATGACATCATAAACTGTTCTAAATACTCCTTCACCTGTTAACCTTGGTACAAACCAAGTTGTCGGCCATGTATTGTTGGTTCGATCGTCTAAAATTCTATGAATTTCTTCTGGAATATTTATCGCCCATCCTTCTGCTAATTGAAGTACTAACCCAAGACCTTTAATAATATTTACACGGGAAAGTGTCATTGGCATTTCTCCTTTGGTGAGAAAATTAGAAGAAAAACCACCACCACGGAAATATTCATAAACTGCACGATCCCATTTAGTTGCTGATAAGCAATTCTCAACCTCATCCTCAGTAATTTGCCAGAAAGGTTTTAATACGGGCTTCCCATTGATTTTTTGTTGCCCTGTACCATCCATCGTAGCGGAACCTGAATTAATTAGGTGAATTAATCCATTTTCAGCCTTACCAATCAAATTTGTCCCAGTAACACGTTTAACTGCTTCTGGGCTCCAATAAGTTCTCATATCCGCAAAAATCTGGGAGGTTTGAGTTAAAAGGTGCCCAAATAACATTGTTATTCCATTTAAAGCATCGTTTTCAGTTGCTATAATATATGGTTGTCTAATTCCATTCCAATCGAATGAACTGTTTAAAAGAGATTCCATAAAATCACCGTTTGGCATAAAATCCGTCCAGTGACGTTGTCCCTGGAAACCCGCTGCGATAGCATTATGACCCAGTGATTCTTCACCAAATCCTAATTCTTTTAAATTACGATTACCAATCATAAGATCCCTGCAAATCATCGTCATTTTGACTACTATTTCCCATTCTTTTTCCTTTCGTTCTACCGATTTTTGTACTTCTAGTGGATTTGTATCTTTTCCTTCCTTGCATTTTTCTCTAACCCATTTTATAGCTTTACTGTATTCTTCTTTATCATAGATATCTAGTGTTAATCTCCGTGTAACTTCGGACATATCAACATATTCATTTCTCATCCCCAGATAATCTTGAAAATAATTTTCTTGGACAATTGAACCCGCAATCCCCATTGAGACTCCACCAATAGATAGGTAAGACTTTCCCCTCATCCATGCTACAGCGAGTCCTGCTTTTGTAAATCGTAGAAGTTTTTCTTTTACATCTTCAGGAATACTTGTGTCATCTTCATCTTGAACGTCTTTTCCATATATGCCAAATGCGGGTAATCCTTTCTGAGAGTGAGCGGCTAAAACTGCTGCAAGATATACAGCACCTGGTCTTTCAGTCCCGTTGAAACCCCAGACTGCTTTAGGAATATACGGATCCATATCCATCGTTTCAGATCCATAACACCAACAAGGGGTAACGGTTATAGATAATCCTACGTTTTCTTTTTTGAATTTATCAGCACATAATGCAGCTTGGGCAACACCACCTATTGTAGAATCTGCGATAACACATTCAACAGTCATACCATTTGGGTGTTTTAAGTTTTGAGATATTAAATCCGTAACTGCTTTTACCATCCCCATCGTTTGGTCTTCTAAAGATTCTCTTACCCCTTTTTCCCTACCATCAATTGTCGGACGGATACCTACTTTTGGTATCGATCCTTTTAATCTTTTTACCCCAATATGCTTTTCCAAATTTACCACCAGCTATTTGATTTTACTTATTTTATATTAAATTTTAAATATTAAATGAGTATTACCATTCTGAGAAGTGTTTCTCTTTAGAATAATCTCTCTTTAATGTTTTACCCGTCATCATGGTGTAATATCGTATCATTGCGGATTGTTCCGCCCCGGTAACATTCTGAAGAGCATCAAATAATGTATTTCCTTTAGCAAAAACGCCGTGAGCTCTCACCACAACTATAGGATAATTTTTAAGAATTTCTGGTACTTCCCTAGCAGCATCTATAGGACCTGCAGGATTTTCTACTTCTATAACGGGTATTTTTCTATACATATAAATCCCTTCTGCGTCAAGACAGGTAATTTCATCCTCTAAGAGTGATAATATTACACAGAAAGGATTATGGGCATGAATTACTGCCATTGCATCTGTATTTAAATAAATTTGACGATGGACATCTGTTTCTGTACTAGACAACATAATACCAGAATCTGTCTTGTAGAGATCTGTTTCAATGATATCCTCAAGTTCTAAATGTCCTAACATTGCGCCCCTTCGCTTTATGAGGATTTTTCCTCCAGATCTCATACTAATGTTTCCCGAGTGGGATGTGTTATACAGATGATCAGTTAATACCTTTCCTGTAATTTTAAACTGCTTGTAAGTTTCAGCATCAATCATAAGATTTCTCGTTAAGATTTTATTCACTTTAATTATTATTATTAAACTAATCTTTTAATAGATAACCTTTCCAGTAATTCTTCGGTAGGATTACCATTATTATCCCATTGCCTTACGTGGTAATAATCTTTTAAAAGTTGATTAAGGGGAACAACTTTCCCTTTTGAAGGCCCTTCTGTTAGTGGGATTTCTAAAAATCTACTTGGTAGTGTATCATCCTCTTTCGAAAAACCCTCTCTAAAGTTATAGAGACGCTCTAGATTGTAAATCCTTTCCCCAATAGTGATCAAATCTTTACTCGAAATCTCCTTATGTAAAATGGTACTTAAAAATCTAGCCTGAAATTCGAATCCTAAGGCGTAACCTACAAATTTACATACTACTAGTGAATCTTCAACAGCACTCTGATTTTGTTTTAAAAATAAAAGATCTGATTTGCCGTTAATCATAAACCTATCAACAAGTTTCGGTACACCTAAAATTTCTAAAGCAGCTAGAAATCCTGTTAGATGACAAGCACCTCTTGAACTCACTGCATAATTTAAGGCATGACCAAACGCACCTCGAGGATCGTAAGCTGGTATTTCCATTCCTTTAACTTGCATTGCATATTTTGAGCTATTATACTTTTTCGAAAACTGTAAGGATCCTTCTGCAAGTTCATCACCAATTCCATCCCTTAAAGCTATTGTTTTAATTATATTGGGAAGAGACTCATGTTTTCCAAATTCAAGATCGGGATTATTTATTATGTTGTTTTTCCGCATTTCCATCGCACATGCTATAGTTCCCCCTGTTGAGATAGTGTCAAGACCATAATCATTGCATAAATAATTTGCGTGAGTTATTTCTTTTAAGTTAAATATTCCTGTCAATGGTCCTAATGCCCATAATGATTCGTATTCAGGACCTTTTCCACTCATTTCCCCAGTGCTTGTCATTCTACCACACTTTATTATGCAATTATAACATCCTTCACTGTTTACTAAATATTTTTCTCGTAATTTTTCCCCACTAACCATATCTATTGTATTTGAATCAGTAAATGCTGACTGAAAATTTTTTACCGGAAACATTCCGAAGAGATTTATTACTTTTACTAACGCAGATGTCCCAAACATTACTAATCCTTGAGAAGTTGTGGGAACAACCCTGATCTTATCTAGAGCTACGATATTGAGTTTTCTCATATATTCTTTATCTTGAATCGGGAATTTCTTATTCCCATTTTTCACAACTATCGCTTTTAGATTTTTTGAACCCATGACAGCACCTACACCTCCCCTGCCAAAAGCTCTATGTCCTTGATTCATTATTGAAGATATTCTTACTAAATTCTCTCCTGCGGGTCCAATACATAGAACTTGTGAATTTTTTCCCTCTTTTTCTCTGATTTTTTCCACTAATTCGGAAGTTTTTAGCCCCCATAAATCAGTACCATCCTTAATATCAATATTGTCATTACCATCAATTACAATATAACTTTTATCATCGATTTTTGATTTTCCTGACACAATCAAACAATCGTAGCCACATCTCTTAAAAAATGGTCCCCAATAACCACCAGAATTCGAATGAAAGATTGTATTTGTCAACGGTGACTTGGTTACCAGGGAAAATCTACCGCTTGTGGGGACGGTACTGGCAGTAACCGGACCTATTGAGAATATTAAAGGATTTTCCTTTGAAAAAGGATCAATTCCTTTTGGTATTATATCCGTAAATAGCTTTACTCCTAGACCTCTTCCCCCAAGATAATTACTGAGGATCAGATCATCTAGCTGATCAACCGAAATTTTTTGAGAGGATAAATTAATATTTAATATTTGATTGTTCATTCCTTCCATAGTGACCAATTAGAAGCTTAATTAGATAACTTTCATAGAATAAAAAATTATTTTATTTTATATTGACTTTTTAAGAAATTTATAATATAATCCTTAACTTTTTCACGGTCAGGTAAGCTAGCTACCATTCCATATATAGCAGCATCACCATTAGAAGTACTTTCCGGATCCTTGAGAACCTCTTTTACAGTTTCTGTGAGGTCCTTTAGGAATATATCCGCTATTTCTGAATGGTGAGGATTTACCATCATATGTAATGCATCCGGAAATTGAATCCGATCTAAATGCCATCCTTTTTTATCCATCCTATCCCCTAAGTTATATATATTGATGATATCAGAAGTAAAAGAAAAAACACTCATAACCGGTTTTCCAATAATGTATAATTCGGGTATTTTATTAATCCCCTCAATTAATTTCTTTGAAGTATCCATGACAATTTTAGCTAGCTTTAAATAACCATCCATCCCTAAGGAATTCAAAGCAGCCCAAGCTGCAGCAATTGCACCTCCTGGACGAGTTCCTCTCATAGATGGTGAGATGTAGATACCCCCAGACCAGTCTGTATATACAGAAAATTGGTGTTTCCATACTCTTTCCTTACGATATAATATTGTAGATGCACCTTTTGCCCCATAACCATATTTATGAACATCAGCAGAAATCGATGTTACGCCTGGAACTGAAAAGTCAAAATTAGGTACTTTATAGCCTAGCTGTTTAACAAAAGGTAGCATAAATCCCCCAAGACATGCATCAACGTGCATCCCAATCCCACGATCTTGAGCAATTGTAGCAAGTTCAGTGATAGGATCTACAACGCCTCTTGGGAAATCACATGCAGAACCAACCATTAATATAGTGTTATCATTGACAGCTTGTTCCATTTCTTTCACATCCGCTCGATGAGTTTCCTTAACAACAGGTATTCTAATTGATTTTACGCAGAAATAATCAGCCCCTTTATCAAATGCAGGATGAGCAGAGCTAGGTAACACCATCTCTGGCTCTTTAATATCAGAGAATTTATCTCTTGCCCAATCTCTATAAGTTTTAATCGCCATCAAAATACTTTCAGTTCCTCCTGATGTCATACTCCCACAACATCTTTTATCACCATTGAATAAATCAACAACCATAGAAATTACTTCTGTTTCAAATTTTTTTAGACTTGGAAAAGCTATAGGGCTTAACGCATTTTTTGAGAAAAACATAGTGTAAGCCTTCTTTAGCATTTCAGTATGGTTATCTGTAGCATGATAAACTAAACTCCATACCTTCCCATCCCTCCATTCTATATCGTCTTTACGGATTTCTTCCATTTCATTGAATAGATCAATTTCTTGAATACCATTTTCAGGTAATTTTACTTTAGGTCTAGCCATTTCTTTTCACAGATTGCAACATATATTTTTAGTTTTTAAAATTAATTATAGATTATATTTATATTGTGCTTGAGATGTTTAATTATTTTTTGAAGCCCGGCTCTCTTGTAAAAAAGATATTTTTTGATAGCCTTGTACATTTAAATTCTAAATAGAGGGGAATTAGTGTTCAAGATGTTCTTGTCGCGAAATTTGTTCAAGATCAAGTTTTAAAATCAGGAATAGAGTATTATATTAAATTTTAATTTCAATATTCATTTTCTATTTTATAAAATGAGTGTTTCTAAGGTAGGACCTAATCTTTACGAAATTCGTCTTGATCTGAAGGGACCTCGATTTACCAGCTTTTTAAGCTCTTGGGTTTATTATGATGAATCTATATGTTTTATAGTAGATACAGGACCCACATCTGTTAATCATTTATTAGAACAAGCTTTAAATTCTCTAAAAATTACGAAAGATGATCTCGATTATGTGTTACTGAGCCATATTCACATGGACCATGCAGGTGGAGTCGGAAAACTATTAGAATCATTTCCCCATGCACAAGTAATTTGTCATCCTAAAGGAATTAAACACATGATAAATCCTGAACAGTTGTGGAAAGGTAGTCTAAAAGTTCTTGGAGATGTGGCAAGAGCTTACGGAGAAATTGTACCTGTTCCCCAAGATCATTTTTTAGAGGGTGAAAAAGTTATGGATATTCCCATAAAGGTTATTGATACACAAGGCCATGCCCCTCATCATCAATCTTATCTTTTTAATCAATATTTGTTCATAGGAGAAGCAGCGGGAGTAAATGTCCCAATAGCAAACACTATATACACCCGGCCAGCTACTCCTCCAATTTTTAACTATGAAATTGCAATTTCTTCAATTCAGAAATTATTAAAAGAAGATATAGAAAATTGCATGATTTGTTATGCTCATTTTGGTTTAAGCAAAAATGCGGAGTTTCTATTAAATCTTGCTCAAGATCAGATTAATTTATGGATTCGAGAAGTGAATAATTTATTCGAAATGAAGGATCAACCAACCTTTTTCAATCAAGTTGTAGCAAAACTAAAAATTGTAGATAAATATTTTGCCACCATTGATTTGCTGGATGATAATATGCAAGAGAAAGAGCTCTACTTTGTTGGGAATAGTATTAAAGGGATCACAGGTTATATCGAGAAAAAGAAGAAATTATTGTAAATCATTTCCTTTTCTAAGTAATCAAATTGCTTCAAATCCTAATTGAAGAGCAATTAAATTAGCGTCTATTGCTTTCTTTGGAACTACATTAGAAATTACCTTTTTTATTTGGTCTATAGTTACTGGAAATCCTTTTAATTTAGTTAGAGCACCTAATAAAACGACATTAGAGGTAAGGGGATTTCCTGCTTTTTTTGCTAACTCCAAGGCATTAATAACATGTATATCTTGAGTAACTTTTTTCAATTGTGCTAAAATAACTTCAAAGGAAACATATGAGGTTTCAGGATTTTTTACTCTTTCAAATGTGCTTTGTACAGGATACCACAGATAATTATTCAGAATTATGGTGCCGTTGGGTTTTAAAAATTCAATGTATCTAAGCGTTTCGATTGCTTCCATACCCATTAGAACATCTGCTTCACCGTAAGGTATTAGTGGAGAGAATTTTTTATCTCCTAATCGAATATGAGTATATATCGTCCCAGAGCGTTGAGCCAATCCATGAACCTCCGCAGTTCTTATATTTAAGCCGAATTCTGCACATGCCAATCC
>JAGXNR010000078.1 GCA_019894875.1 Promethearchaeota archaeon
ACTTAAATATTTATTTTCTTCATTAAAATTATCTAAAAAAAGTTCCAAGACATTGTGTTATGACATTGTGATTAATTATATCGTCTTCACTTGAAACAAAAAACAATACTTTTTTTATATTCAGATAAAATAATAACTGACCCATTTGTAATAGACAACTTATTATAATTATTATAGCAAATAATAATAGTTTTATAAATTAATAAATATAACGGATCTTTTTCATTCACCGACAAAAACTAAGTCAATATTTTCAGAAATAAGGACAGTTCTTGAAAAATATCAAATGATTTTTAAATATGATTGCATTTATTATTATTAAGGATTAATAATTAAAAGTTTGAATAACATGATTGGAAAAAACGATCCAAAAAGGAAACAGATATGTGATACTGTAATTGAAAAGATAAGAGAAGAGGATATTAAATTTATCTATCTCCAATTCACAGACATTCACGGAATCATAAAAAGCTTCGAGATAAACTCAAAACGGATTGAAGACATCTTTGAATTAGGTGAAAATTTTGATGGTAGCTCTATTACGGGATACGGAGCTATAGAAGAAAGTGATAAAATTGCTCTACCAGATCCAAGTACATTTTATATTTTACCATGGAGAAAAGAAAAAAAAGTAGCACGAGTTATTTGCGATATATATAAGCCTGAAGGCGTTCGATATGAAGGAGATCCCCGTGGTATTTTACAAAGAGCTGTTAAAAAAGCAGAAGATGTAGGATATGAATTTCAATGCGCTCCAGAAATGGAATTTTTTATACTTACTCCTGATACCAAGCAGGAATTTAAACCCTCAGACATGAGAGGATATTTCGATTATGATCCCTATGATGTTAGTGAGATGATAAGATATACAATTGCGGAGTATTGCGATGCAATGGGGGTCGATGTTGAATGTATCCACCACGAAGTAGCTTATGGACAGCATGAAATAGATTTTCGGTATGATAAGGCTGTTGAATCTGCTGATAATACAATAACCATAAAAACGATAGTTAAGACTGTTTCAGCACAAAATAATCTAATTGGTACCTTTATGCCTAAACCGTTTGATGGCATTAATGGATCGGGTATGCATGTGCATCAATCTCTTTGGAAAAATGGAACTAATATGTTCTATGATGAAAACGATAAAGATAATATTTCTTCTTTAATGAAAAAATGGATTGCGGGACAATTAAAACACGCAAGAGCAATGTGTGCTGTATTAAGTAGTTGGCCTAACTCATATAAGAGATTAGTACCCGGATATGAGGCTCCTGTTTATTTAGCGTGGGGTTTTAGAAACAGGTCTCCTCTTATTAGAGTGCCAGATTTCACGGGAAGACCAAATGCAGCTAGATTGGAGATACGTAGTCCAGATCCGTCTGGTAATCCTTACCTTCAGTTCGCTGTTTTAATATCTACTGGTTTGGAGGGGATATTATCCGAGGATATTGAAATTCCCGATGCAACAGACAGAAACGTTTACCATCTCACTTCAAAAGAGATGGAAAAAGAAGGAATTATCTCTTTACCAGGAAGCCTACAGGAAGCACTAATAGAATTCAAAGATTCTGAATTAATGAAAGAAATTTTTGGAGAGACTGCATTTAAGAACTTTTATTATGCTAAGCTCGAAGAGCTTGACGCTTATAGAGTAGTAGTTTCTGAGTGGGAGAGAAATCGATATATAAAGTTATAAAATAAAAAATAGATTCAAAATATTTTTTTAAATCTCACAATTTTTAAGGTTTCTACTTCTTTTTTTCTTTTTGCATGGTTTCTTTTAACTCTCTAACTTCATTGACTAATTGTTTAATAGAATTTACTAATTCTTTGAAATCGCTTTCAAAAAATGTATCGAAATATTTAATGCCCATATTATTCCCTCGCTTTTATTTATTAGAAAAGACTATCCTTTTTTAGGTTTATAGTAGAAATAAGGGATACGATATAATTTTTATTGAATTTTAGATAAGGGTTAAAAATTTGACCACAAAATAAAGATTCTGAGTAAAATTTTACTCCAATTTTTCATGGGTGGATGGAAATCATATCCACATTCCTTTAAAACTCATTTATCTTTTCTTTTGGATAATCTCTTTCATTTTCTCGATGTATTCTAATGATTGGTGCCGAAAATACGTGTTATACAGCTCAGCATAAGTTCCTCCCTTAACCATTAACTCATCATGATTGCCTTCTTCTACGATTTTCCCGTGATCCATAACAATAATACGATCAACATGTCTTACAGTCCAGAGTCGATGAGCTATAATAATTGAGGTTCGTCCTTCAATTGTTTTTTGTAATGCATCTTGAATTCTTGTCTCAGTAAAAGGATCTACTGAAGCAGTAGCCTCATCTAAGATAAGAATTGATGGATCTTCTAACAGAACTCTAGCAAAAACTACCAATTGACGCTGTCCCATTGAGAGAAGATTTCCTCTTTCACCAGTATTTGTATCTAATCCCATTGAGAGATCTTCAATCCAATCTGAACCACTGGTAATGTCTAAAGCATTAAAGACTTCTTCCTTAGTAGCATATTTACAGCAGTATTTAATATTATTTTCGATCGTATCTGCCCATAAAAACGGTGTTTGGGGGATTATTCCTATTTGTTTACGATATTCTTGTAGATCATAGCTTTTTATACTTATCCCATCTACTAAAATATCACCTTCTTGAAACTCATAGAACCTAGCAATTAGTTTTGCTAAGCTTGACTTTCCAGCTCCAGTATGTCCCACTATTGCGAGAGATTCTCCAGGTTTTATTTTTAAGTTAAAGTTTTGAAATACATCTTTAGTTGTTTCATATCCAAAAGAAAGATTCTTGAATTCAATTTCACCTTTAAGTCTGGGTGGTTTGATATTATCTCTTTGCACAATTAAAGGCAGTGTATCAATCAAAGCAAATATACGTTCCGAAGCTGCCATACCTGTTTGAAACACAGGCCAAAAGGAAGCAATAGATAATAAAGGGAAAAAAAGATAACTTAACCCTTGCAAAAACAAATTTAAATCACCAGCACTTATTACATTATTTATAACAAGATTTCCACCATAAAATACAATTAAAGTTAATACTAATCCTTGAATAATACCTAACGTAGGAAAAACTACCCCAAAAGCATATCCTCTTCGCAGGTTTACTTTATAAGAAGTATCATTTACTTTGTTAAAATTTTCATATATTTTCTTTTCTTGTCGAAATGTCTTGGCTATTTGTATTCCCGAAAAGCTCTCTTTGACAAATGCATTTACAGAGGCTAATGCTCTTTGCCCTAATAAGGCTCGTTTTCTAGCTATTTTACGATATGAGAAAGCTACTAAAAAGAATAGAGGAAATGTAAGTATTGCAGTAAAGAATAAAATTAAATTCAGAAAACTCATAACAGTAAGCAGGAAAAGAATGATAATAAATGAGGAGACTAGTTCCAGAGAAAGTTCTACAACTTGAGAGAAATCTTGAGAATCGGTATTAATCCGACTCACAATTTTCCCTATTGGATTTCTATCGAAAAATGAGAGGTCGTGATTAAGCACAGCTTCACCGGCATCTCTTCGTAAGTTTAAAACGATATCTGCAATAACTTTTGAGAGGCGGCGTCTCAAAAAATAATTAAATACCCACCCTGATAAATTCAAACTAAAGATAAATAATATTATCCAAAAAATGTAAAGTGCATTTCTATTCAATTCTAAATTATTGAGGATTATTGTAGTTAATATAGGAATTAGTGAACCTAATAAAGATTGAGTAGTTAATATGAAAATTATGATAATCATCGAACGTTTGTGTGGTAAAAAATACTTTAAACTACGTTTTAGTAGAACTCTGTCACCATACTTTCTATCATACTCCTCTGCTTCAAGTCCAACCCACATTTAAGAACCCTCCTTGTTTTTTATCATCTGATCGATATCAACATCAAACTTTTTTATAAAGATCTTTTGATATTCGGGGGAGCTTCTTAGTAATTCTTCGTGAGTTCCCATCGCGGCAATCTCTCCTTTTTTCAATACAATAATCAAATCTGCCCATCTAATTTGTGAAAGTCTATGAGTTATAAGTAAAGTAGTTCTATTACTTAAGATATTTTGAATTGCTCTTTGAATTTTATCTTCTGTATTCGAATCTATTGCGGAAGTTGAATCGTCCAAAATAAGGATTTGAGGATCAGAGAGAAAAGCTCGAGCAATTGCTATTCTTTGTCGTTCACCACCACTAAGCTGAACACCTCTTTCACCAACTTCTGAATCATATTGATCGGGTAATTGAGAAATAAATTCATGAGCTTGGGCTTCCTTAGTTACTTGGATAACTTCTTCCATTGAAGAAGTTTCTCCAAAAGAGATGTTATTAAATAATGAGTCAGAAAATAGAAAAACATCTTGTTCTATATAAGATATCTGACTCCTTAATGATTGTAAAGCATAATCCTTGATATCTATATTATCAATTAGTAACTTACCTTTATTTACATCATATAACCGTGAAATCAATTTGGTAAGTGTTGTTTTTCCCGAACCGGTGGTTCCTACAATTGCCACAGTCTGACCCGGTTTGATTTCAAAACTAATATTTTTCAATACTGGCTTTTCACTGTTAGGATAGGAGAATTCAACGTTTTCAAATTTGATACTTCCTTCCAGTACTTTTTTAATCCCCGCTACATTTTCGTCAATTTCGGTGTCCCTATTCATCATTTCTAATAGTCTTTGTGAGCTAGAAATAGCTACTCGTACTGTAGCAAAAATGAAAGCAGATATCATCGTTGGAAAACGTAATTGTCTTAATAACCCTAAATAACCTATTATTTGACCGATAGATAATAAATCAAGAAAATTTAAAATAATACCATGAGTTAAACCAATCGTTGCTGTTAACGCTAAAAGAAGGAAGGGAAGATATTTTGATTGAACTTTCGCTTGTTCTATAAAAGCATCCCGATATCCTTTAGCTTTTGATGTATACTTTTCTAATTCGCGTGCTTCCTTTACAGTAGCTTTGACAACTTCTATTCCCGTTAATGTTTCATTTAAGGTTGAGTTCATCATTCCAAAAAAAGCTCTTAATCTTCCAGTTATAGGAGCAATTTTACGGACATAACCTCTTAATGATATTAAAAATAAAATCGCGAATATAATTGGAGCGAGTATTAGTTGAATGGGAAAGAAAAAAACGATATAAAATATCGGGATCACTAAAGCGGTAAAAGATTCAAATATTAAGGAAATGGCGGGACTAATTAAGAAATTTAACATTCTTACGTCATCTGTAACCCTAGCCATCAGTTCTCCTATTTGTTGTTGCTCATGAAAGGATTGGCTTTTTCCTAATAAATTAGAAAAAAATTCTCTTCTACAATCTCTTTCCATTCTTTGAGCAATAATCTCTCTTAACACAAAATTGATGATCCGAATTAGAGATGCACCAATACCTAACGATAGGATAATGAGAGTATAATATAGTAATGTTGAGGATTTCCCAAGCATAAAATCATTAATTGCATTTCCTAGAAAAACAAGATTTAATGATGTTAGGTTAGTAGATAAAATGGTAGTAAATAAAACGGTTATTACAAAAAATTTGTTAGATCTGTAAATAATATGCTTCAGAATCCAACTTCGCGATCCTTTTCTACGTGCTTTTTCAAAAGGATCTTTTCCTGGTGAGAATTCTACATAATGCTGTTCAGTAGAATTAACTTCACTATTTTTCATGAATTAATCGTATTCTTGTTAATAAAAAATATCAATCTGATACTATGATATTTGAAATAAATGATAATTAATAGATTTTTTCATTCGAAATCGATTTTAGATGAATTAGACAGTTGACAAATCCAATTTAATTAATTTTTTATTATACTGATAAGTGGTGTTGTAGGCTCTAGTTTCTTTTATGTTTTGTTTTGAACACTTCCTTTCATTTTTTCAATGTATTCTAAAGATTGATGCCTGAAATAGTATTATACAGTTCAGCATAGGTTCCTCCTTTAGCCATTAGATAATCGTGGTTTCCTTCCTCTACAATCGCCCCTTGATCGAGGACAATTATCCTATCTACGTGTCGTACAGTCCAAAGTCGATGAGCAATAATGATTGATGTACGACCTTCAATTGTTTTTTGTAATGCATCTTGAATTCTAGTTTCAGTGAAGGGATCTACAGAAGCTGTTGCTTCATCGAGAATAAGAATTGCAGGATCCTCTAAAATAACACGAGCAAAAACAACAAGTTGGCGCTGTCCCATAGAAAGTCGACTCCCTCTTTCGCCGACATTAGTTTCTAGCCCATTCGATACATCATCAATCCAATCGGCACCACTAGAAATATTTAAAACATTATACACATCCTCTCTTGTCGCTTTTTTGCAGCAATACTTTATATTGTTTTCAATCGTATCTGACCAAAGAAAGGGAGATTGTGGGATTATGCCAATTTGTCTCCTATATTCTTTTAAATCAAAGTCTCTAATGTTTACACCATCGATTAAGATTTCTCCTCTCTGAAATTCATAAAACCTTGCTAATAATTTTGCTAAACTTGATTTTCCTGCTCCTGTATGTCCAACTATAGCCACAGATTCTCCAGGATTGATTTTTAAGTTAAAATTCTCAAATACTTCCTTAGATGCTTCATAGCTAAAAGTGACATTTTTAAATTCAATCCCACCTTTGAGTCGAGGTGGTTTAATATTTTTATTTTGTACAACGAGGGGTAAAGTATCAATTAAAGCAAAAATCCTTTCAGATGATGCCAAACCAGTTTGAAATGCTGGCCAAAAGGTGGCAATAGTTAGTAATGGAAAAAAGAGGTAGTTTATTCCTGAGAGGAATAGATTCAAATCTCCAGGTGTTATACTTCCATTTAAGACACTGCTCCCACCATAGAATACAATTAAGGTTAAAACAACACCTTGAATTAAACTTAAAACAGGATACATAATATTAAATACGTATCCTCTGTGGAGATTAACTTTGTATGAGACATTATTTACTTCATTAAAGTTTTCATACAGTTTATCTTCTTGTCGAAAAGTTTTAGCAATTTGAATTCCTGAAAAGCTTTCTTTTACGTAGGCGTTTACAGAGGCTAAAGCTCTTTGTCCTAACAAGGTTCTGGATCTGGCAATTTTACGAAAGGATAATGCTAACGCAAAGAAGAGTGGGAAAGCAATAAGGGTTATTAGAACTAAGATTAAATTCATGAAAATCATAAAAATAAGTATAAAAATTATAACAAAGAGTGAGGAGACCACATCAAGGGTCAACTCTACTGTTTGGGATAGATCTCTTGAGTCAGTATTTATTCGACTAACAATTTTTCCAATAGGGTGTTTATCAAAAAACGAGAGGTCGTGCTCAAGTACTGCTTCTCCAGCATCTCTTCTTAAATCTAACATGACGTTCCCAATAACTTGAGAAATATTAAGCTGACGAAAATAATTAAATACCCAACCTGACAAGTTTAAACCAAAAATAAATAGAACGATTAAAATTAAGAAAATAATATTTGGGTTATTTGGGTCAATATTATTTAAAGCAATACTAGTGAGGACAGGGATCAATGCTCGGAATGCCGAAGAGATTGTCAAAAAAAATATGACGATTATCATTGGGCGTTTATATTTACCAAAGTACTTTGCGATACGTTTAAATAGGACTGTATCCCCATACTTTCTATCATACTCTTCCGCTTCTAATCCAAACCACATCTTTTAGGAAACCTCCTTCTTTTTAAGGAGTTGTTCAATATCTACATCAAACTTTTTAATAAAAATTTTACGATATTCCTCTGATGTTCTTAATAAATCTTCGTGAGTTCCCATGTTGACAATTTCACCACTTTTTAACACTATAATTAAATCTGCCCATCTAATCTGAGAAAGTCTATGAGTGATTAGAAGGGTTGTTCTTTTTCTTAATATATTTTTTATTGCTTCTTGTATCCTATCTTCTGTGTTAGAATCGATTGATGAAGTTGAATCATCTAAAATCAAAATTCTCGGATCTGAGAGGAAAGCGCGAGCAATCGCAATTCGTTGCCTTTCTCCCCCACTGAGCTGAACTCCTCTTTCTCCTATTTCTGAATCATACTGTTTTGGTAATTTCCGAATGAAATCATCTGCCTGAGCTTCTTTTGCGCATCGTATAATATCTTTCATTGAAGAGGTTCTTCCAAAGGATATATTATTGAACAAAGAATCAGAAAATAAGAAAATATCTTGTTCTATGTATGATATTTGACTTCTTAAGGATTTTAAAGAATAATCTTTAATGTCAATATCATCAATCATAATCCTGCCCTGATTCACATCGTATAAACGAGACATCAATTTAGTGAGTGTCGTTTTTCCAGATCCCGTTGTCCCAACAATTGCAACAGTCTGTCCTGGTTGTACTTCAAAAGTAATATCTTTTAATACAGATTTGTCACTTCCGGGGTAAATGAATGAAACATTTTCAAACCTTATCTTACCATCTATTACTTTCTTAGCTCCTTCTACATTTTCATCAATTTCAGTTTTTCTATTCATTAGTTCAAGTAACCTGTGTGAGCTCGAAATTGATGCTCTAAGCGTTCCAAAAACCATCATAGAAATCATTGTTGGAAAACGTAATTGCCCTATTAAGCCAAGATATGAAATCAATTCTCCTATTCTAAGCATTGGGGGTAATGTAGAAGATAGGATAAGACCATGAGTTAATCCAATTGTTACTGTTAAGGCAATAAGTAAGAGGGGCAAATATCTTGCTTGAATTTTCCCTTGATCTAAATAAGCATCGCGATAACTGCTTGCTTTTGAAGAATATTTCTTTAATTCTTTATGCTCTTGAACTGTGGCTTTTACAACCTCAATTCCATTAAGTGTTTCGGCTAATGTGGCATTCATCATCCCAAAAAACATTCGTAATCTTAGCGTAACTGGTCCTAATTTATGAACATAAGACTTCAATGATATTAAAAAGAGAACTGTAAATAAAATTGGCGCAAAAATTAATTGAAGTGGATAGAAAAGAATAATATAAATAACCGGGATAACCAGTGTTGTGAAAGATTCAAAAATATAAGAAATCGCGGGGCTAAGTAAAAATTGTAACATGCGAACATCATTTGTGACTCTAGCCATTAAATCCCCGATTTGTTGTTGTTCATGAAATGATTGGCTTTTACCTAAAAGATTGGTATAGAATTCTCTCCGGGTATCTCGCTCCATCCTATGAGCTACAATTTCTCTTAACATAAAACTTATTATTCTCAGGATAGGCACCCCAAGGTTTAATAATAATATCAAAATTACATAAAATAATAATGTTTGGTAGTTACCGGACATGAAACTCCCAATAGCATTTCCTAAAACTATATACGTTAAAGAATTAAGGTTAGCGCTTATGACTGTGGTAAAAAAGACTATGATTAATAATATTTTATTAGAGCCGTGAAACATATGCTTTAAAATCCAACTCCTAGAGCCTTTTTGACGAGATTTTGCAAAAGGATCCTTACCTGGTGAATACTCAACAAGAGTTGGAATATTGTCAATTTTATTTTTTTGCATAGAAAATTCTATTCCGATATTGTAAAAAGAATTAGACCTTATTTATTAAAAACTGAAATAATCAATATTTAATAGAGTTTTACAATCTAAATCCAATCCAAAGGGAAAGGGGTGTTATGCTAAGAAAAGTTCTTTTTTATACTAATGAGTGTTGTTGTAGTTTCTATTAATTTAGATAATTCTTCATTTGACCTGCAGAATGTAGTTATTTTTTCTAAATCTTCAAGATTATTAAATTTGCATTCCGCTATTAAATCCCATCCCCCATATATCGGTGTAGCATAAGTTATTTGCCAGTCTTCATTCGGGTTGCTTGGTTTTAAGCTTTTTAATTTTTCTGCAACTTCCCATTGTGTACCGATGATTTTCAGTCGAATCAAGATATAGCCACGATAATAGATAGACGTTACACCAATTTTACATATATTAATTGAAAACTTAGATTTTTTCAAAATTTATATTAGATTAAAATTAATTTTTTAGAATTTTTCAAGGTTTCTATCAATGAGGAAGATTTCTACCAATAAATTTCTTTTAATGAACTGTGGTACTCATTAAGAGATTTAATATTAACTTCTTTTTTTCTTACATTTTCAATTGCATCTATAACTGCCTTTGCTAGCTGTAAGTTTATAATCACGGGAATATTATAATCTACCGCCATCCTTCTAATCTTATACTCATCTTCCAAGATAGTTTTAAATTCCTGTTCGACAGTAGTGGGCATTGGAATATTAATTACCATATCTATGTGACCTTCTTGTAGGCATGCCATTATATTAGGTTCTTTTCCAAATTCATGAACTTTATATAATCTTACTGCTTCAACTCCGTTATTCTTTAAGGCTTTTGCTGTATCTTCTGTGGCAAAAATAGTAAATCCTAAAGATTTTATCTTTTTGGCGAGAGGAATTATTTGTTTCTTTAATTCATCCCCTCCTACGGATATTAATACATTTCCTTCTTCGATTGGAATGTTCATTTCTGTAGCTTCTAAAGCCTTTATTAAAGCGTCTGGAAAGTTGTCTCCTATTATTCCGATTTCACCCGTTGATGCCATCTCAACACCTAAAACAGGATCCGCTTTATCCAATCTAACAAATGAAAACATTGGTGCCTTTACTGAAACAAAATCTCCATACTCTAAATTCATTAATCTTTCAGGAATCGTTTTACCCATTAAAATCTCAGCTGCTAGGCGCATTAAGTTTATCCCACGAGATTTTGATACATATGGCATGCTTCGACTTGATCTAAGGTTACATTCGATCACAAATACTTCCCCATTTTTTATTAGATATTGAATGTTAAATGGACCTCTAATCTTGAGGGCTAGGGCAATTTTTTTGGTGTAGTCTTCAATCTTCTTTATTACATTCTCAGAAACCGTTTGTGCAGGAATTGTCATAGTTGCATCTCCACTGTGGATTCCAGCATTCTCTATATGCTCCACAATTGCTCCAATAAAAACGTTTGAACCATCACAAACTCCGTCAGCTTCAATTTCTCTAGCACTAGTAAAAAATTTTGTTATGACGACAGGATACTCACTTGAAATTGAAGCGGCAAGATCAAGTGTGTCCTTAAGAGTTTTTTCATCATATGATACTCTCATAGCTGCTCCACTTAATACATAAGAAGGTCTAACCAAGACAGGGAAACCTACTTTTTTGGCAAAATTCAAAGCTTCTTCTTCATTAGTCAATGCATTCCATTCTGGTTGCTTTATCTCAAGTTGATCTAATAAAGCGCTAAACTTACTTCGATCTTCCGCCATATCTATCCTGGAACCATGAGTGCCGAGTATTCTTAAGTTAGTTTTTCTAAAGAATTCAGAATATTGTGTGATTTTAGTTGCTAGGTTATTGGCTATCTGACCTCCCGCAGATACCACGATACCCATTGCTTTTTCTAGCTCACATATATCGAGAACTCTTTCCCCAGAGATTTCATCGAAGTAGAGCTTGTCACTTACGTCATAGTCGGTCGAGACTGTTTCGGGATTATAGTTAATCATAATAGCTTGATCCACACCCAATTTCTTAATGGCCCATAGGCAGTTAACAGATCCCCAATCAAACTCTACAGAAGCACCAATACGATAAGTGCCAGAACCAAGAACAATTACTTTTCTCAAGTTAGCTCTATTTTCTTTTTCAAAATCAATATCATGCTCTGAGGCACTGTAAGTAAGATATAGATAGTTCGTAATAGCAGGCCATTCAGCTGCGAGAGTGTCAATTCTTTTAACAAATGGATGTATATCTAATTTTCTTCTCATTTGTCGTATGAAAATCGTATCTACTCCTATAATTTTAGCGATCTGGCCATCAGAAAAGCCAAATCTTTTTGCTCTTTCTAATAAATATCTCTTTTCTTTATCTGAAGTTTCCAATAAATTGAACTGTTCAAGTTGATGTTCAACATCAATAATATTTTTCATTTTATACAGAAACCATTTATCAACTCTTGATAAGCGATAAATTTCGTCAACTTCAATACCCCTTTTTATTGCCTCAGCAATCCTAAACACCCTTAAATCTGTAGGGTTCCTTAAGGCATATTTCAATTCATTTAAATCATCAATTGGATCTAAATCATTAGCTACAAATCCTTTCATGCCTATATCAAGCATTCTTATACCTTTTTGAAGTACTTCTTCAAATGTTCTTCCAATGGCCATTATTTCGCCTACAGATTTCATCTGAGATCCTAATCTTCGATCTACTTTTTGAAATTTAGTCAGATCCCATCTTGGAATTTTAAGTACTAGATAATCCAATGCTGGTTCAAAACATGCTGTTGTAATACCTGTAATTTTATTCTTTAATTCTGGTAAAGTATATCCTATTGCCAGCTTTGCAGCAATATATGCTAAGGGATAACCTGTTGCTTTAGAGGCAAGTGCTGAGGATCTCGAGAGTCGAGCATTTACTTCTATTGCCCGAAACTCCTTTGAGAAAGGATCTAATCCATACTGAATATTACACTCTCCTATAATACCAAGGTTACGTATAACTCTAATAGAAGCAGAACGGAGCATTTGATATTCCTCATTTGTCAATGTTTGACTCGGACTTATGACAAGTGATTCTCCTGTGTGAATCCCTACGGGATCAAAATTTTCCATATTACAATTGATAAAACAATTATCTTCAGAGTCCCTAACAACTTCATATTCGATTTCTTTCCAACCCCATATACTTTCTTCAATCAAAATTTGGTTTATTCTTGATTGTGCTAAACCTTTTTTAGCAATTCTTTCAAATTCTTTTATAGTATTAACAATACCAGATCCTCTACCACCTAATGTATATGCTACTCTTATCATACATGGAAAACCAATATCTTTTACCGCTTCCAGTGCTTCGCTATAAGAAGTTACCGCCTTGCTTTTGCACACCTTAACATTAGATTCTTCCATAGCTTTAATAAATAGATCTCGGTCTTCTGTTGCTTCTATGGCATCAATTGGTGTTCCTAATACGCGAATATTATACTTTTTTAATAATCCTTGTTCATAGAGCTCAACTCCAACATTTAAGGCAGTTTGTCCCCCAAATGCTAATAAAATTCCGTCAGGTTTCTCTTTTTTGATGACCTCTTCAACATATTTAACGTTAATCGGTAATAAATATACTTTATCTGATAATTGAGGGTCAGTTTGGATGGTTGCAATATTAGGGTTAATTAATATAGTCTCAATGTTTTCTTCTTTAAGGGCTTTCAATACTTGAGATCCACTATAATCAAACTCTCCTGCTTGACCAATACGGATTCCACCAGAACCTAGTACCAATGCCTTTTTGATACTTTTATCTAGAGGCAATTTATTTCAGCTCCATAATTTCCATAAATCTATCAAATAAATAAAGAGAATCTAATGGACCAGGACAAGCTTCAGGATGAAATTGTACGGCAAAAACAGGCTTACTTTCATGAGTTAGACCTTCATTAGAACCATCATCTATATTTTTTAAAAATTCTTTAAACCCACCTTTTTCAAAATCTTTCACACAAAATCCATGGTTTTGAGAAGTTATATAACATTGATTTGTCTTAGTATTAATTACTGTTTTATTTGTCCCACGATGGCCGTAAGGTAGCTTAAAACTTGTTCCTCCCGCCGCTAAGCCCAAAATTTGATTTCCTAAACAGATTCCGAATGTGGGTATATTATTTTCTATTAAATTTCTACACACTTCAATGGCACTTTTATATATTGCTGGATCTCCTGGACCATTTGAAATAAAGACACCATTTGGTTTGTATTCCATAATTTGTTCGTAAGTATAATTATAGGGAACAACTACAATCTCTAATTCTCGAATTGCAAAATTCCGTAGTATATTTAATTTTACACCCATATCTAAAACAACAACTTTCCCAATTGAGTCAGGTTGAGTAAATA
>JAGXNR010000079.1 GCA_019894875.1 Promethearchaeota archaeon
TCCATTTTTTTTTCGCTTTATAATTTTATTGTTATAATGTCTCCTACTTTAAAATCTAATTTTTTTGCTGCGTTTGCTTGATTTATTGAAATTTCAAGAAAGCCTGTAGAACCAACAATAAATAATATAGAATTTTTGGGAACACTTGAAAAGTGAGAGGAAAATAGCCCATCATACTTATTATTATTAATAAAGATTGAGATTTTCAATCCATCTTCCAGTGTTAAATCTGAATCTTTTATTTTATTCCCAATCATTGGGATTGTTGTTGTCCCATTTCCAAAAGAATCTATATATTGAATTGAATTCATTATACTTCTAGTGTCTAATTCTAGCTTGAAAACAATCGGTATTTTAAATAGACTATTAAAATTAAATTTTGGTCCTAGATCACTTAAAGGAAAATTTTGATATTTTGTTATACATGCACCAATTGGTGCCATGATATCTCTTCCATGAAATGTAGGTGAAACCGGATGATTAAAATATTCCTCATTTTGAATACTAATACACTCTGATATTTCTTTTATATTAAATGTATTTGGAAAAATCCCATTATCAGGACCTATAAAAAAATAATTTGATTTTGTTTCTAGCGCAATAATTTTCCTAGTACTGCCAACTCCTGGATCAACAACAACTATGAAAACAGTAGTTTTGGGAAAATGTTTATAGGTAGTTTTTAAAATATAAGATGCCTCAATTATTGAATATGAAGAAATACCATGTGAGATATCAACTATCTTTACAGAGGGATTGTTATTTAATATAACTGCTTTCATAGCAGCTACATAATGTTGACCTTTATTCCCAAAATCCGTTAATAATGCAATGATGCGATCCATTTTATTCAAGAAGGATTTATGAATTTCTTTTTAGGAGAACTTAATATTAACTATTTTATGAACACAACAAGAAATATTCATAGAAAAAATTTATGAATATTAAATAATAAAAATTACTTCTTCCTATATTTTTGATCTATCCTATGGAAATCTTCAAGTGCTTTTGATTTTAGCTTATATTCTTCTTCTTTATCGAATTGCACTAATTTTTTAGAAATTTCACTTGCTTTTCTATAGGAAATATAAGCGTTATGAAAATCTTCATTCCTTAAATAATTACGGGCTTCCTCTACTAATTTTTCCCTTTCTTTTGATAAATTAGGTGTACGTTTAGAGAATTCAGCTTTCTCTTTTAATGAATCAGCTATGTCTATAATATATAATTGTTCCGCTAATTCCCCAGCTTTAAGATAAAACTTTGCTGCTTTTTCGAAATCCTGAGTTTTTATTGCATCTTCAGCCGTTGTATAGAATTCATAGATTTTAATGTGGTCACCAGCTTCAATTTTCTCTAATAAGTCTTGAGCTGTTTTTCTTTCTTTCTTTCCTCCGCTTAGCATAAATTTTGTAATATTGATGATACTTCTCTTCAATTGTTCAGGTTGGAGGATATCAATTAAGGGTTCTAAATGTTCGAGGTAAATGTCTTTTAAGATTATTTCAAACTTTTCTTTTGATATGTTTAAAATATCAAGACTTGGCATTTCAAATACTTCAGCAGCTTCTTTAAGAGAAGAACGGAATTTTTCTATCTCATCTTCTTCATCTAAAAGCATCCCTATTATAACTCCTAAAGCTTTTCTTACACTCTTCCCTTTAAACTTGTAGTTATAAGAAAAAATTTGATGATCTTTAAGCTTTAACAAATTATAATCGCTTTTTGAATGATCAAGATTTAATCTCAGGAAGAGATCATTTGATATTTCAAAATCTAATTTACTCTCTTTAAAATAATATCCCAAGATTCGATAGTCTGAGTCTGTTGGGAGTAATATTACAAAACAACCGCTTGGCATCTAAAATGAAACACCCTTTTTGTTATAAGTAAAAATTAAATTTGTATTTATATTTATTGTGATTCCTTACTACTGATTATTCTGTTAGTTTCTTCTCTTATGGATTGAATAATATTTAACAATTGTGCAAAGTATAGATTATCTGCAACAGATTTTGAGGCTTGTTTTATTGTATCAATAGCTTTCTTTTCTTCATCCGTTATTGCTTCTATCGCCTTTTCATCCCAGAGTTCTTTTACCTTTTTATTAAAATCGTCACTTAATTCTTGAAGGTTTTTACTTGATTGAACTCTGAACTGTTTCAAGACTTCTACAATTAATCGTATATTTTCTGTTACAGAAACCGTTTGTTCAGAAAATCTTTGGCTCATCTGGGCAATTGACTCGCTCATTTGGTTAATTTGGGCAATTGTTCCATCTAATGAGCCCATAATCTGATTAATCTTTTGAATCATTTCTTCTAATAATTGTTCTGCCAACTTTTTCTCACCTAGTTATTATTAATTCTAAAATTTATTCTACGACCTCTTCTTCTTTTAGAGATTCTTTAAGACTTTTTACAGAATCGATTGCTTCTGATAATAAAAGATTCACGGTATCTTGATTAAGAAGGGTTTCAGAAAGATTTGAAAAATCTTCAAGTTTTTTAATTAGATTATTTAAGGCATCCAATCCTAATCCTTCTTGTATCACTTTCAATTCTTTTGTAGCACCAGCACCGATTTCTTTTACGGCATCAATATGTTTCGTCTGAGTTACAGTAATCTCATTAGAGAATTCCTCTAATTTTTCTGATAGATTTGAGATTTTTTCTTCAATATTTTGGTTAAGAGCATTGAGAGAAGTATTTAAGTCTTGTATTGATTTTCCTAATTGAGCTATCCTCTTATAAATATTTTGTAAAAGATCAGTTAACATTTCAGCCATAGTCTATCCACCTAATATATTTTTTTGAAGATTTATTTTAAACTCATTTTTTCACTTTATAATTATAACAAATTACATCAATAAAAAAATATTCAATAAAAAAATTTTTATCTTTTCGTGGTTTTATTAGATTATATTTACTAACTAGATATTTAACCATCGGAATAGGCATAACATAAAAAATCACGTCGATAACTAACAATTAAGCAAATTAAATTCATAAACGGGCCATTTGCTTAGCCTGGTTAACAAGGTTTTATATGCTTGGTCAACAAGCGCAGGTCTTATAAATGACCATCGGACATACAATAGATCAATTGTCCGAAGAAGTAAAAACCTGAGATCCGGGGTTCAATTGACGATTGGGGTTCCCCTCGTCAGAATCAACCCCCGATGGCCCATTTTAATTTATTTTAGAAATTATTTTCGTGAAACATCAATTTCACGTAAATTCGTATATATTAGAGAATTATGAATTAGACAATCTCTAAGTGTCTAAATTCTTACTAATTAAATCGAGAAGCCATTTCTTAATTTGTGTAAGATTTTTGACTATTCCGGGAATAAGATTTTCAGGAAAGTTTTGTTCATGATCTAGTCTCTGTGCAGTTTCCATCCATTTATTTAATGCTAGTTGAACAAGGCTAGCTCCATCAGCCTCCATAAATATTGGAACTACTGCAGCAGATTCTCTAGCATCACCAATGGCAAAATAAATTTTACGATTTTTACCTTTTAACATTACCAAATTCGCACATTCATCAAGTTTTCGCTCAACTAATATGCTTTTTAAGATCTGAGTCTTGATGTCTTGTTCTTTTGCTGCATAGTTTTCTTTTCTTCTTTTAAGAATCGGTTGTATTTCGGAAACTATTTTTTCTCCAGATGAGTCTTCACTAAAATATTTAGTAATTGTTAATGCATTGTCTAATGATTCGATAGAAATGAATTTTTTAGTGTTTGAATACAAGACTGCCTTCGAACCTGCTTGATCTTCACTTGAAGATATTTTTATAAAAATACTTCTCATTGCTATAGAATTACATGTATGATAAGCAATTTCGAACAGTTCTCTAGGTATTAAAGAATCATAGGATTCTTCAATTTGGTTAGAAAGCCATTGAGAAGTAATAACACTATTGTATTGATTTAAAAGTCGGTTTTCCATCGCGTTTCGATATAATTTTGGGTGAATTAATGTTAGAATAAATTCTAATAAAATATAGTTCTTCTAGTTTTTAATTATTTTTATTTCTAATTGAATAGAAATTTTGAGTATAGAGAGTATTATTATTTTTGAGTAATTTGTTTATAAGCTTTTTCAAATCTCTCAACAGCAGATATAATATCTTTTTTTTTTGAGCCTATTGCAGCGTTCATAACAATATAAGGGGTTGTATAATTTTCACAACATGTTCCAAACGATTTTTCCAATGGATTATAAACTCGAGGTCCTGTTACACGCAAATTATATAATGCCCCACCTAGAGCATATAACTGTTCTTCTTTCAGTGTTTCTAAGGATAGAGCTACTGCTACAGGATTAAAAACATCTAGTATTCTCTCATTGATTTTTTTGGCTAGTACTGATAACTTCTCCTCTAGAATTTTTCTATTTTCCATTTGTTCCTTAATTAATTTTTGATAACCGCTAATTCCTAAGGAGAGCATAGAGATTAAGAAATTTACTATTGGTGTAGCAGATGCTCGTCCAGCATATGCTTGACTGATTTTATCTATACTTTCATTTGTAGGAGATGCAATTAAAGCACCCCCAATAGGGGTAAGGAAATTTTTGTCTGTCGATTGAATGATTGCATCAACTCTCCCTGCATCTATTGCAGCACGTATCACTTTCATCCATTCTGGGCTTTGAACTCCGTAGGCATTGATTATAATATGAATAAGGTCTTTATCTTGAGCTAATTTGCTAATATCTTTAATACTGTCATGTTCACGCGGTGGGAAGAAACTAGTAAGTGATAAGATGGCAAAACAATCATCATCTAAGCTAGCTTCTATGTCTTCAATAGGAATTTTAACAGCATCCCCAAAAATTTTACCTTTCACAATTTTAGATTTTAGTCCCATTAAATCTATTGCTTTTAGGATTGCGTTATGGTCGATTTGTGGAACTAAAACAGTACGCTTTATATTCCTAATATTATCATTGGATCTTGGTCTTAATGCCCCTAAGGTCAAGGATAAAGACATCCCCGTACAAAGTGGAGTTACAATCGCTTTTTTTACATTCGGTAACCCAAAATTTCTTAAAATATCTCGGGCCAAATAATTTGAGAGTTCATACATAATTGATCCCCCAGGTGCTTTGGGTTGTGGTGCTGTTAAAAATCCACTTCTCCCCACTCCATGGCAAAATCCTGCTGATGTTTTTAAATGGAGTTTCGAAGCGATTCTTGCCTCTCTTTCCCCAACTCTAGCGGCATTGTTATCTTTATCAGTATCCATATTTGAAAGGGTTAGTAGTAGAAATTCAATCTGCTCATCAATCCATGGTTCTTTTGGAACACTCTTTTGCTCAAATAATGTTTTAATTGGTTTCAGAAAATTATTAATAACTATTTGTCCTCTGTTGAGCATATTTTGAGGGATAGTAGAATTTTTAAATAACTCGCTTATTTTATTAAAATCGACCATTCTACATCACTATAACTTCATATTAGAATTAATATTTATACTAAGTAAGTACAATAAATAAACCATTTTTTCAAATAACTTTTTTGGTATTTTATGAAATTAACCCATGAATTTATTTTAGGGAAATGTTGTAAATACAACTAAGAATAGGGAGAAAATAATTACAATTCACGAAATTCATGGTATTGAGAATTTTTTTATGTTATTGGGAGATAATGATGGGAGATTCCCACATTGTCATACTTTCTTATTGATTGAGGGTGAAGAAATTACATTATTTGACCCTCAATGTGGAAGAAATCTCCTAGAAAGAGAATTAAATAAAATGGGTAAATCGTGGAAAGGCATTAAAAATATTGTCAATACTCATTTTCATGCTGATCATACTGCAAGTAATGCATTTATAAAGAGTAAGAATCAAAATGTTCAAATTTTAATTCACAGAGATGATGCAAAAGGGATTGAAAGTACTGAAGAATATTTTAGGAGATACGGTCTAAGTGGGGAATCAAAGACTCAATATAGATCTATCTTTAAGCATTTAGGATACGAGCAAACTATCCCTGATTGTTTATTTGAGGATGATGATCGAATACCTGGAGGTTTTAAAGTTATTCACACTCCAGGTCATACCCCCGGACATTGTTGTTTCTATAAATCAGGTATACTCATCGCAGGTGATGTAGACTTGGTTGGTAGGCCATGGGTAAGCAATGTAACTAGTAATATTAATGATTTTTATAATTCAATTAATAAACTATTAAAACTCGATATTAATGCATTTCTACCTGGTCATGGTAAACCGATTTTAAATAAAATAAAAATTCTGTCTGAATTACAAAGGTATCAAAAGAAATTAATAAATGCAGGGGAGAAGATTTTAGATTTAATTGATGAAAATTTAACATATGAAGATATTTTTGACAAACGTTATGGTGATAGAGAGGTAGCAATCTGGAATCAAAATCCATTGATGAAAATATTTCAGCGATATGATACCTTAAATTATCTTCATTATTTAGAACAAATGGGAAAAATTAAAAAAACAAAAAGAAATGGGCAAAATTTATGGGAGAAGAAATAAAATTGGCGGCCCTCGAGGGGAATCGAACCCCTATCCCTCCGCAGGATAACTGGGTTTGAAGCCCAGTGTCGGAGACCACTTATTGTAAGAGACCTAATCGATCTAATCAAATTCCAACCGTCAAGGGCCAATAAATTTATTCAAAAACTTCTTTTATGCTTTTCCCTTCTTCAAATAATTCATTTGTTTTTTCCATGCAAGAAGGGATATCAATTTGTTGAGGACATTTTTCTAAGCATTCTCCGCATTGTATACATAAGGTAGCAGCTCCTTCAGCTTCTTCACCTTCAGCTTTTCTTTTTTCGAGATCCTTTTCAGTCTTTGCCATCCTATTATAGAAGAAAGCAAGTCTGGGTCTACCACGGTCACCCCAATAGTAGAGATCATTTACTAATCTAAGCACGTTTGGGATAGCAACTCCATTTGGGCACGGTAAGCAATACCCACAACTTGTACAAGGTACAAGTATATATTTAGTATACGCTTCACGTAATTCCGAAATTGTTTCTAATTCCTCTTTTGTTAGAGAATTTATTCCTGAATTGTTTGCTGATTCTACGTTTTCTATAACATGTTGCATTGCACTCATTCCACTTAATACCACTGAAACTTCCGGATGATTCCAAACGAATTGTAAGGCCCAATCAGGCATACTTCTCTTGGTTTGTGATTTATCTAATACATCCTTAATTTCAGGTTTTCTACTTAAAACATTATCAGGGATTGCTAATTTCCCCCCACGAATTGGCTCCATTATTATCAAAGCCACACCTTTACTACCTGCGTATTGTACACCTTTTGTTCCAGCTTGATATTCAATATCTAGATAATTGTATTGGATTTGACAACAATCCCATTTATAGAAATCAATAATTTCTTTAAAGGCTTCATAGTTATCATGAAAAGAAAAACCAATATACTTAATTAAACCCTTTTTTTTGGCTTCCTCAATTTTTTCAATTAGGTTCAAGTTTTTGATCTTTTCTAGTCTATCCCGATTTAATCCATGCAAAAGGTAAATATCTGGTTTAGTTTGTAATCGTTTAATTTGTTCATCAAGATAAGTGTCGAAATCTTCTTCTTTTTTAATCATCCATATTGGAGATTTTGTAGCGAGATGGACTTTTTCACGATATCCATCTTTTAAAGCTTTTCCTACGACCACCTCACTTTCTCCCATATGATATGGATATGCGGTGTCAACATAATTTACACCGTTATCAATAGCATAGCGAATCATTTTGATTGCCTCTTCTTCATCAACCCTCATTTGTTGATTCATGGGCAATCTCATTGCTCCAAATCCGAGAGCAGAAACCTCCCACTCAAGCGAACCCATTTTTCTATACTTCATATTATACACTATTCACCTAAGAATAAAATATTAATGCTAAAAATTTTCAATGATAATTGAAGTTTATTCTTTAATATTATCATTTAATTAATGATTTACTAAATTGAGACTGTTTTTTTCTTTATTTAGAAATAGTAGCTATATTTCTTAAAATAAAACTTTAGATTGAGAGAAGATTATATGAGCAGTGGTACAAAAATAATTATTGATCTAAATTTACTGGAATGCCCCTTTTTACCATCGTGCAATTTACCAAAAATTCAGTTTCTATGTAAAAATCTGCAATGCAAAAATTGTCCAGATTATATTATCAAACTGGAAAAGATAAAGTAGTTGTAAAATTGTTACTTTAAATATTGATATCTTCTTATTATATCATCCATCGTGGGTCTTCTTGCTTTTTCTGACCCAATTTGAACATTGTAGACATTCTCAAGGAAATGTGTTATTAAAAAGGCAGTTACACCCCAAATAGTATATATTTGGTTATTTTCCTTGTTGAAATAGTTGTAATAAAAAACAGGGAATCTTTCATCGCCTACCTCAAACTCTTGTTCCGCGAAATTAATTTTATTTAGGAAAAAATCAATCGGGACCTTCAGGATTTTTTGAACTTCTCTCTCATCTCTTACGAGTTTTTGATCGTTACTAATAAGTCCAAGAAATGGGGTAACAATAAATTTACTGATGGTGGGAAAATCGTCTAAACACCCTATGATTCTAACATTACTCCTAGGCACACCTATTTCTTCTTCGGTTTCTCGCAAGGCGGTATCTTTCAAAGATTCGTCCTCTTGAGGCTCAAATTTCCCTCCAGGAAAAGACATTTCACCTCTATGTCTTGTACCCATATTTGAACGGTGAATTAAAATAAGTTCATAAGGTTTATTTATATGGGGGATTATTGAAAAAAGAACTGCGGCTTTTGTAAAAAATCCATCCATAAGGGAAGTTCTTAAGGGAGAATCGCATGGATAGATTTTCTTTTTAATCAGATTTTCGTTAAAAATCAAGCTATTGGTATCCATAAAAATTTTAAGATAAAGATTATTTAAAAATCATAATATTTATTCTTAAAAAAGTTTTTAGCAAGTGTAAAATCATGAAACTTCCCAAAGAAATTAGAGAAAAAAGAGATTTAGGTGGAACAGCTAAAACAAGAAAATGTTCTGTGAAGGGTTGTAGTGAGCTAGCGATTCGCTCTCTTTCAGAAAATGCTTGGAAGAATTATATTGAAAAATCCGGTTTGAAACTTAAAGAAAACACTACTCGCAGATTTTATTTATGTAAAGCACATTATAATCAATCTAATAAAGAAAGAAAAGCTCAAGAAAAAATTTTTCAAAAGAAAGGATTTCTAGATAATTCGGGTGCTAGCAGAAGAGGGAAGTGGGATATTTCTTAAATTTAGGGAATTCCCACCATTTTATCATAAAAAACATTTATTAAATTCTGTTGTCCTTGCGCTATCCCTAATGATAAAAGAGATATTGCAACAAGCAAAATTATTATACCAATAATTTTATTTCTCATATCTATCGAATTTATAAATTTTGTATTATAAAAATAGTTTTACGATATCTTTACTTTGTTAATTCTTCTAGTGTTTTAATTTTTGTGTCGATTTTCTTCAAGCGTAAATCAAACTCTTTATCATCTTTTTGATATTGCTCCTCATCTATCTCTTTGGAATGAAATCGCCCTTTGTTTAGCTTCCGCTCACCAGACATTTCTGCTTTCTCTAATTTTAAGTCTTGAATCCATAATTTCATTCCTTCTACTAGGTGTTTTCGTTCTAGCTCTAATTCTAATTTCTCTTGCTTATATTTCTCTTTTAATTTTTCAAAAGACTCGCTATCTACTTTATGTAATTTATGTTCACGACTTAGATTTTCAAGCTGAAATATCTTTGTTTCTATGTCATTTTGGATTCTTTGCACAATAAAAGGTTCTTCTAGACTTTTCTTTATTACACTTTCCTTCTGCTTCATTTCTTCTATTAGTGTTTTAACAGCTTGGAGTTTTATATTTACTTCTTTTTTAAAATCGGCATCATAATCATATTTTGGATCTTTAGTTAATTTTGAAATTTCATTTAATCTCTCTACTAAGACTTTTTTGTTTAATTGAATGTCATTGTATTCAATATAGTAGACCATTTGTTCTTTTACTTCCTCAGGAAGTGGTTTTATATCTTTTGATTCTTTGAGTTTTTTAGATTTCCTTTTTTCACTATCGTTATTTATAAGACTCACTTCCGCTTTCTCCGGGATTTCCTCTTTTATTTCCATCTCAGATTTATCAGGTTCTTTTTCTTCCGGAATATCTTTGATTTGGGATTTAGTTTCACCCTTAGGAATGCCTGTGAGAAGGGGCTTACCACATATGATACAGAATTTGTCACTAGTTTTTGTAGATGAACCACAATATGGACAAAACTTTGGACTCATAGAATTATCAATACAATTTAGTAAAATGATTATATATAATATTTAAAATCAAAATAGTAAATAAAATTAATCGAGTCCGATATTTGAAATTTCTGGAACTGTTTTAAATTATGAGTTTTGAGTTTTTTATCTAGTTTTTTCACAATTTGAATTTTTATAATCTTTTACCAGCAAGATATCGCTCAACATTAACCTTACGAATCCTTCTTACATTATTTTGATTTAATTCGCCGGGAACAACAATCACTTCTTTACTCTTAACAGCTTCTAAAGAAATACCTACTACTTCTTCTGCTTCCATCCATGATTCTTTAGGAAACCAACTTCGTTGAAAACCACGCATACTTTCAGTATCATGAAACTCTGAATAAGTATAGCCAGGACAAAGGCTCTGAATAATAATACTCGTATCTTTAATTTTTTCTTGTAACAATTCTGAAAAAACTGTTAATGCAGTTTTTGTACTTGTGTACATTACACTTCCTTGGGCTTTGTTTACCGCAGCTGTAGAAGAAGTATTTATTATAACTCCCCGTTTTCTTTTTACCATATTTGGAATAGCAGCATGACAAAACATAACTGCACTTGTAAAATGGACATTTATCATACCAATATATTGTCCTATATCTGTTTCTAAAAAAGACTTATTAATCCCATAACCCGCGTTGTTTACGAGTACATCAAGATTATCTAAATTCAATATTTTAGAGACTATTTTATAGTTATTATCTAGTTTGGATAAATCTGCAACAAATACTTCAGCATCAACAGAATATGTTTTCTTTAATTCCCTGCTCAGATTATCTAATTTTTTTTTTCTTCTTGCTAATAAAATCAAATCAAAGCCTTGCTCTGCCAATTGACGAGCAAATTCAGCCCCAATTCCTGCTGAGGCACCTGTTATTAAAGCAACTCCGGGATTATCCCAACTCATAAAATTAGCTTTATCATTCATGATTTTAAGTGTCGATCGATTAAAATATGTTTAAAATTGTTTATTATTCAAGATAAAAATTGTAAAAAATTTAGATATTGTGAATAGTGACTTCTGTTAGATTTTCTTATCATAACGCTCATGGTTTTTTCATTAAAAAAGAAGGGATTTATATCCTTCATCATATTTTTACTTAGTTTAGGATGGACATAAGTAAAAAAATTCCGGTTCATATAGGATTATTTGGACATATAGATTCTGGGAAGACTGCGGTGGCAGCAAGTCTTAGTGACATCATATCTACTGCGGGTATTGACGCTCATCCCCAAAGTAAAGAAAGAGGAATTACTATTGACATTGGATTCACTAGTTTAATACTTGAGGAGTACCTTGTGACATTAGTCGATGGTCCTGGTCATGCTGACCTAATTAAAATAAGTGCATCTTCAGTAGAGATCATCGATTGCGCCTTAATAGTCATTGATATTAATAAGGGACCTCAAGTTCAAACCGGTGAACATATTATTATGATTGAATCTCTAAATATCGAAAATGTTATTGTTATTCTTAATAAGATTGATCTTTTTAGGGGAAATATTGAAGAGGAAGTTAAAAAAATTAGGAATTTTTTTGGTTCTACTTCATTCGGTCCAAATGTGCCAATATTTACTGTTTCTGCGAAAAATAAAAAAGGTTTTGAAGAATTAAAAGAGGGAATTTTGAAAATAATTAAAAAGCTTCATTTAAAAAGAGATATTGGGGGAGATATAATCATTCCTATTGATCATTATTTTCCAATAAAAGGGATAGGAGTAATTCTAACGGGTACTCTATTGAGCGGACAATTAAAGATAAGTCAGACTTTAGATATATTACCTATAAAATCTTCAGGAAGGGTTAAGAGCATTCAGATTTTCCATCAGAACGTAGAAAATGCTAAAGCTGGTGATCGAATTGGAATTAATATGAAAGGTATAGACATTAGAAGATTATATCGTGGTTGCTATGCTACAAATAATGCTGAAGCTTTCGATTATTGTGATATCATTGAAGTCAAATCAAACAACCATAAATTATTTAAACCAAAAACTAGTTTTGGGACGCAGATTCACATTACAATTGGTATGTTAACTATTGTAGGACATATTTACCCATATTATGAAATGGGTGAAAAAAGGATACAGACAACAGTTTCAAATAAAGATCGTGGGTTTAAAGCAGTAATTATATTAAATGACAAAGTTTTGATAAGAAAAAAGAAACATATCGTTTTATTAAGTCGATTAGATTTACCTCCTACAACATTAAGAATTATTGGTTCAGCGGAAATACTTAAAATCCATTACGATTTCCCTCTATTCTTTAAATATAAAATTAAAAAGGGATTTATTAAAAATCCAAACCACTCTCAAGGAATTATCTGTACGGGATTGGCTCAGAGTGCTACAGGGGCTAAAAAGATTGTCGGGAAAAATCTAGAACCACCTTTCACAAAAGTTTTAAATACGTTTGGTACAAAAGGTTCTATAATTGTGGGAATTGAGAAGGATCATGAAGTAATCAAGAAAGGAGATCCGGTGTATCTCAAGGAGTTAAGAAGTTTTCATCTAAAGAATATTTAAATTCTTGAAAATCATTATAAATATATTAGAGGTGTTAAAAATAGAAAAAGCGGAAGATTTTGAAATCGAAATTAGTCAACAAATCTTAGATGAATTAATGAGAACATTGGAAGTATTAGAGAGTTCCACCGATTTAGAAGGGTCTGCTATTGTTTCAAAAACGGGATTAAGAATTGCCAGTTCAGAAGCAACAGAAGTTGAGTGGGATATATATAGTGCAAGCCCTGCAACGTTGATTTCTCTCGGGGAGAAAATCAGTCAAGGTTTAAAACAAGGTGAACTGAAGGATATTGTAATAAAGGGAACTACAGGGTATACAATTATTCTAGTTGGAGATGCTGACAATGATTTTATGCTTTTTACACGATGCAAAAAAAGTTATAAACTAGGGTATTATTTCCATAAAATACGAAAAGCTTTCAGAGAAATGGAACCTGTGTTAAAACAAGTTCAAACTAAAAAGGTTAGTTATTAGAACTATTTTTCTTTAAATAATTAAGAAACAAACTCCCAATTTACAGTATCATTATCGAGTAAGTTAAATAAATTTGAGGGAATATTTGGGAGTGGATCGTCGTTAATCCAATATATCCACCCTCCACCTACACCATTTATCTCTTCAACTTTTAACCCCCAGCTAACTACATATCTTATAACACAGCAATTTACCAATGCGTGAAACGCTGTTGTTTCGAAATTAGTTAAATTTATATTTTGAAAGACTTCATTCTCTTGGATTCCAGAATAATCAACAGATATTGTTATATTAACAACTTCAAATTTCTTTTCTCTGTCGTTATTTTGAATTTGAGCTAAATCTGAC
>JAGXNR010000007.1 GCA_019894875.1 Promethearchaeota archaeon
CAACTTGTTAAAGAAGCTCCAAAAATATGGGAAGCAGGAACACCGGCTGATGAATCAGGCGACATTGTATTTGAGGCCATCAAGAATGATATATTTTACATTTTTACTGAAATTGGGATAACATGGGAGGATGGTGTGAAGAATCGTTTTGATGGGATTTGGAAGGATTATAATCAAATTAAACTTATAATAAAAGATTTAAAAACCAAAAAAGTATAGGACTTTTTCCTACCCTAAAATCTTATGAAATGGGAAAAAAGCCCTGAAAATATGGAATTATAGCAATTGTTCAACAAAACAGTCAAAACCAGTGAGATGTTAGAACTTCATAAGCTATCCGCGCTCAAAACTGTGATTACTGAACTTTTTTCTTAGCAATTCGAATCAATGGTTTGATACGAGTATATTCATGAGTGATGAATATGGAAGAATTGAGAATCGAAAAGCTGAAACAGAAAATTAAAAGATTTAACGGGTTGATGGAAGAGCTTTCTCAAGAATTTACAGTAATCTTTTTAGAAGGGAATGCAGGCAAGTTCCGGGATAGTGTTCTGGAAATGATACAATCGTTAGAGAAGGCCCAAGAAATGGTTAAGAGAGTATCTGACTTAGTCTTAGGCAAGGATAAATAGACTAAATATAGGGCTGTCCGTTCGATTCCAAAGTAGTTTAAAATAAATTATCCATAAATTTTCATCGAATTAATTTGAGTACAACTAATTGTTTTATAGATAATGGTGATGAATTTCTTACAGAAGAATTTTTTTAAATAAATATTCCCACATCTTATTATGGTATTATCAAAACGAGAACGAGTTATTCGAACTTTAGAGCATAATGATGAACCAGATGTAGTTCCTATACACTCATTAGGATTTGAAAAGACCAACTCTGCTTATCAAGCATTCATAAAAACTGATGAATATAGTAAGAATAAACTCGTTATTAAAAATGATTACCGCCGAGGAAGTAATAATCATGTTGGAGATATTACAGAACAACGATTTTGGCAAGCAGATTGCTGGGCTATGGATCCCTTCGCAAAAAAATTAGATATTAAAATTGTTAAAGCACCCCCAGAATATCCCAATTCTAATATTGAAGTTTTAGGGGGTCGAATCATGACTTTAGGGCCTCAAGTGGAAACAGGTTTACCCTATGCATGGTATGTTGATGGCTGGTTTAAAACTCCTGAAATCCTCTATTCTTTTTGGGATGAATATGGCAGACCTTCTGAATTACTTAATGATAAAGTAAATTACTCTCCACAAATTTGGGATGAATATGTAGAAAGCTTATCCCCATATTTATATCCTATGGCGAATCTATTTATGCCTATGTTTGAAAACATGTTTGAGGGAATGACAGTAGCACGGTTAAAGTATTATATGAGGAAAAAACCTGCATTTATTCATGATGTTATGAAGGAATATACCAAAGCCATCTTAGAAATGATTAAGCGGTTAGCCGAAGCGGGTGTAGATGTTGCATTTTATTATGATGACTTAGGTATGAAAGGACGATCAATATTTTCTATTCAAGATTTACAAAAATTTATAATTCCATATTACAAAAAGATGTATCAGGAGTGTAAAAAACATGGTATGTTCATTGTTCAGCATTCTTGTGGATATATCGATGAAATCTTACCACATTTGGTAGATGCGGGGTTGGACTGCATTCAAGCTTTAGAACCAACAGCTGGTGTCAATTTGGGGCATTTAAAGGACACACTTGGAGATAAGGTGTCATTCATGGGCGGTTTAGATTCTTCAAGGATATTAAATTTTGGTACATCAAAAGAAATTGAAGAACATGTAAAAAGATCTATCATGACAGCGGGAGAAGGGGGTGGATATTTTGTAGGACCTTCACATAACATATTGAATGTTCCTTGGGAAAACTGTATTTCATTAAGAGATGCGATGATAAAACATCGAAATTATCCACTCAAATAATACCCTAGGATTTTTATTTGGATTTCATCTCCTGATATATATATTGTAAATTCGACATTCAGTAAGGAAATAGAATAAATATGTCTGATCGATGGTTTATTTCGTTAAAAAATAGACTTGAACGAGCATACTTGCAGTATGATGAACCTTGGAAGCAATCCGGTTTTATGGGCACAATTAAATATTGGGAAAAAGCAAGAAGGCCGATTCTGAAATGTATTAAGACATCTGGGGCATTGCTTGATATCGGATGTGCAAATGGGTACCTCCTTGAATGTTTGATGAAATGGGGAAAAAAATTATCATTGGAGATAATTCCTTATGGGTTAGATTTATCCGAAAAGCTTGTAGCACTCGCAATAAAGAGACATCCTGTATTTAAATCAAATTTTCATGTGGGCAACGGGTGGACATGGGATCCACCCATACAATTTGAATATGTGAGAACTGAGCTAGGTTATGTTCCTCGCAAGTTACAGCAAAAATACATAGAGAGAATAAAAACACTGTTTCTAAAAGAGAATGGAACTCTTCTACTCACGGAATATCGATCGAGGAATGTATCTGCTGTTAAGCCGTGGAATGATTTAGTGATCGAAAAATGGGGGTATTCAATTAAAAAATGCGCATCCGGATTTTTTGAAGGCAAAGAAGTAACGCGTGTACTCTCTATTCGCCATGAAGATGGATCTTGAGATTAAATGGTTTAATTCAAATATTGTGCATTATTATACTCTAAAAATAAATTTTATATACATTAAAAATCAATTAAATTCAACAAAATTAAGTAAAAAAGGAATTATACTTTAGTATTTCATAATGAGTATCCAATTAACTCCTAAAGAAGCTGAATTATTAGAAATATTGGGGAAAATGGCAGAAGATAGCGTTAATCCTTCAACATTTACCAGTCTTGGAATGCGGATCGAGTATTGGGCAAACAAAATACCTAATAAAAAGGGTTTATTTTTTAAAGATAAATCTTGGACTTGGAAATCTATTAATGAAAAAGCTAATAATATTGCTAATTATTTTCTTAGCTTAGGCTTAAAACCTAGCGAATCTGTAGCAGTTATGATGGAAAATTCTCCGGAATTTCTGTTTGTTACTGGAGGAATTAGTAAAATTAAAGGAATTAGCTCTTTGATTAATGTTAACTTAAGGAAGCGACCTCTGATTCACGTGATGAAAATAAGTGAACCAAGGTATGTCATCGTTGATGATGATTGTCTACCTGCTATTCAAGAAGTTATTAGTGATTTGAATTTACAAAATAACCAAATTTTAGTTATAAGCAAAATCCCAAATAAAAACCATAAATTTGTCGATCTATCAAATGAATTAACAAGTATTTCTAGCAATAATCCAAAAACTATTGTTGATTTTAAATACGGGGATGTTTGTAGCTATATCTTTACTTCTGGGACTACAGGATTCCCTAAAGCTGTAATGATAAAGCATGTAAACATTGGTGGATTTTATGCTATGGGATTACAATTAAAACAAGATGATATATTATACAACCCCCTTCCTTTATACCATTCTCATTCAAATCAATCATGGAGGGCAGTCCTTTTTGCTGGAGCGGCTATGGCTTTAGCAAGACGGTTTTCTGCTTCAGAATATTGGAAAGATATTAAGAAATTTAATGCTAATGCTACAGTATACATTGGAGAGATACCAAGATACCTTCTCAATCGACCAGAATCAGAATACATCCCTGGATCTTTAAAAAAAATGTTTGGTTTAGGCCTTAGAAAGGACATCTGGGAAGCATTTCAATCACGTTTTAACATTGAGCATATTTGGGAGTTTTACGGGGGAACTGATTTTGGGGTACCGTTGTTTAATATAGATGAAAAACCAGGAATGGTCGGACGTCATATCTTACCTACTGTTGAAATCATTAAAATCGATCAAGATACAGGTGAATTTTATAAAGATGAAAATGGATTTTATATCAAGTGTAAACCAGGAGAAGTTGGTATGCTAATAGTGAAAATCGTGAACTATTCAATATTCACGTTATACAAAAATCATGAAAAAACGATAAAGAAAGTATTAAGAAATGTTTTTGAAAAAGATGATGCTTATTTAAAAACAGGAGATTTACTTCAAGTTCATGATAATAACTGGGTTTCATTTGCTGACAGATTTGGAGATACATTTAGGTGGAAGGGTGAAAATGTCTCAACTCTTGAAGTAGAATCGATATTAAATCTTTTTCCAGCCGTACAAATATGCAATGTGTATGGGGTTAGTATCCCAAATACCGATGGAAAAGCGGGAATGGCGACATTTCAACTAGATAAAAACCTAGATTTCGAACTTGATCAATTCTCTAGATTTGTTTCTGAGAATTTACCACCATACGCTATACCGGTTTTTTTACGCATTATTGATGAACTCGAATTTACCGGAACTCACAAATTAAGAAAGGTCAATCTCCGAAAGGAGGGTTACAATATCGAAGAAATTAACGATCCGGTTTTTTTCTGGAATAATTCTGCAAAAAAATATAAGGATTTTAATAAAATTGACTATCAAAATCTATTAAAAAACGCACTTTTCTGAAGCGATAATAGCGAATACAGAAATTTGGTATGCTCTCAACAAATCAGTCAAGACTAGTAAGAAGGTTAAGAACTAAAAGTAACCATCGGCATAAACAATATAATAAATATTAGATTTAAGATTAAATAAGTAATGATGAATTTGGGTAGTAAAAATGGCATATGAAGAAATCTCGAAAGTTCATAAGGAACTTGGTAAATTAATAGAGGATAGTTTTGAATTTCGAAGAAAAGTAGCCAGAGAGTTTGCGACTCAGAAAGGAATACCGCTTAGGGATTTAGCAGCAGGAAATGTAGATGGTAAAACACTGTTAAAATTTAATCGATTTCTTTCAGATAATGTAGGAGAGGAAAGAGCAAAAGAAATTCCTAATGATGTACATATAGAGCGAATTAAAATTGGGCATATCCCAGCTGAATGGATTTCCGTTCCGGAAGTTAATGATAATGAAGTATATTTTCGTTTATTCGGGGGGGGATATATGATGGGCACCTTAGAAAGCCGTCGAGTGATCTCCTATCACATTTCACGGGCCACCCATTTACGATGTTTAAATATCGAATACCGATTAGCCCCAGAATATCCTTTTCCAGCAGCGTTAGAAGATTCAATTGAATCATATAAATGGCTCCTTTCGGAAGGGTTTGACCCAAAAAAGATTATTATAGGTGGGGAGTCGGCAGGTGGAGGATTAACAATCGCAACTTTATTAAAATTAAAAGAGGAAAAATTAAAGCTTCCCGCAGCAGGTGTATTAATGTCACCATGGGCAGATCTTACTGGTAGCGGTAAATCTATTATAACTAACCAAAAATACGAGCCTTTAATTAAAGATGGATTAACCGGGATGGCGAAATCGTATGCTCAGAAGGAATCTCTTAGTAATCCCCTCATATCTCCGGTATTTGCCGATTTAAAAGGACTACCTCCCCTACTAATACAGGTTGGTGGAATTGAAGCACTACTAGATGACTCATTCTCCTTAGCTGAACAAGCCAAAACAGCGGGAATCGAGGTTGACTTTGAAATTTATGAAAACATGACTCATGTGTTTCAAAATTACGGAGAAAAATTATCCGAAAGTAGAAAAGCATTTGAAAGTGTTAATCAGTTTATCCAGAAATTTTTTTAATATCAAAATAGGTTTTAATTTATGGGCGAAATTAAAGGAGTACTTTTCGCTGTAATAGCGGGAAAAGGGTCAAGATCAGAAAGCCCTAAGTATTATATCAGACCGTTAGATGAACATAAAAACCGGTGGTCGGTAATTCTTGTGAGGAAAAAAACTAAATCATGGGAGAACGTCCCTGAGTTACATAAACATTTGGAAAAACCTGTGTTGATAAGGGGAGAAATAATCGAAACAAAGAGTTCAATAACTGTTGACTATATTGAAGTTAAAGAATTAAAAACACTTTCTTAATTGGGTGGCAAACCCTCTCTATTTTTGTAATTAATTGAGATTTACAGCATATAGATATCTAGTCACCAATAGTTTTTAAAACAAAAGGTTCAAATAATAATACATAAGCAGGTTCTGAGCTTTTTGGGCAATGTTCAATTCCCTTAGGAATAACCACCATCTCTCCTTCATTTAGATTTATATTAGGTTGCTTTTTGAGCTGAATGATGATTTCTCCTTTTAAAACATAAAAAAGTTCATCTTCATTAGTATGTTTATGCCAATGAAACTCTCCATCTACAAGGGCCATTCTCACTACTTGGTCATTTACTCGAATAATATCAATGGGTGACCACGGCTTCCCACCAATCTCTTTAATTTTACTCATCAATTTGATTTTTTCAATCATGGTATTCTTTTTTTTAAGTCATTAATGTAAATTTAGATAGAAATTGTAATATAAATATTAAAGATATTGTTGTAGAGAGATTTATAATTATTTTTTAAGAGAAAGTAATTATTGTTTCCTTTATTTTTTAAAGAATATATTTATAGAATTGTCAATATGCCTTACTCTCAAGGATATGTTACCCGCATGGTTAAGTTTTATCATAATTATTGGTATCGTTTTAGCTCTTTCCAAGTATGAATTAGGTATTACATTAACTGTAGGTGCCTTAGGCTTTGCTATCTTGGCAGGAGTTGATATTTTACAATCATTTTTCAATGTATTAACAGATCCATCAATTTTATCTTTAATAATTATTATGATACTTATCCCAATTCTTGGGGGGATTATGGAAGAATCTGGTTTGATGATAGAGATGATTCAAAAAATGCGTATTTCAAGGAAAGCATCTCTTATGATGATACCCGCTCTGTTTGGATTATTGCCCGTGCCGGGGGGTGCATTAATGTCAGCACCTATTGTACAACAGATTGATAAGGAAGAGGATCCAAACAAAAAAGTAGCTATCAATGTGTGGTATCGGCATATGTTGATCATGATTTACCCCTTATCATCTTCCTTAATCATAGCCAGTATTCTTACGGATATTAATCTCTATATACTTGTACTCGGGTTATTACCCGGTCTAATTCTAATGTGGGTAATAGGATACATTACCCTGATTAAGAATGTTTCTCCTTTTTCAGAACAAGAAGAAAGGGACCTGAAAAGAGCATTTCATAATATACTTCCAATTCTGATTGCACCAGTTATTGATTTTATTGGGAGAACATTCTTTAATTTCTCTGTTCCAGAATTATTTCTACTTGGAGGGCTTATACTTAGTATTTGGTTAGCTCTACGATTCGGTAAGATGAAATTCTCGAGTGTGAAGATGATATCAAAAAAAATGAAAATATGGCGTTTTCCATTAATAATTTTTTCTATGTTTCTGTTTCTAGAAGTATTTATACTATCTGGAGCTCCAGAGGAAATCGCAAGTGTAAACTTATCTGTTTTTCTTTTGATATTAATAGGCTTTTTTCTTGGATTTGCGACAGGACGTATTCAATTACCTATTTCAATTTTAATTCCCATATACCTTGCACAATTCGCGGGATTTACCATGCCTCTCCTTGATTTCATTTTTCTCTATACTTCCAGTTCTTTAGGGTATTTAATTACGCCCATTCACCCTTGTGTATCCTATAGTACAGAGTATTTTGAGACAAATTTCATGAAAGCTGTAAAAATATTAGGAAAACCAATTCTTATTTCATTTTTAATCTTAATCGGGCTTTATTGGCTGTTTTTACTTATTTAAGAAATTTTAAAAGAAAGCTTAAAAAGGGAAAAGACTTAATTAAATATTGGAAGAAATTCTCGTGAAAACGAAACTAGATATAATCTAATAAAAATAATCAAAATAATAGGAGGAATAGAATATTGAAAGATTTAACAGTTGTTTTGAAAAATAAACCGGGAATGTTAGCTGATATGGGGGAAATTTTAGGTCAAAATAATATTAATATGGAAGGAATCTGCGGTTTTCCATTAAAAGATGAAGGTATCATTCACATTTTAGTAGAAGATGAAACCACGACCAAATGGGTACTCGAAGCGGCAGGCTTCGAAGTAAGGGCGGTTAGGGAAGTGCTTGTAATGGATGTCGGGAATATCGCGGGAAAACCGGGAACAGGAGGGAAGATTGCTCGTAAAATTGGTGATGCAGGGGTGAACATCGACCTCATATATTTTGCTGAGCATAATAAATTAGTTCTCGGAGTCGATAATATGGAAAAGGCTCGCACTATCATAGATAAAGGTTGAGGAGAAACAAGAAAGAGTAAGTCTATAAGCAATATCTTTATACTTTATTTTTTAACAGATTGTAATTAGTTTAGTTATTCAATTTTTAAAATTCTAATTTTCCCTTAATAATTGCTTGATATTTAGAATTATCAAATTGAATATATTTTTTTACTGATGAATCCCACATATAGAGAGGTTCCTTTATTTCATTGATATTATACCCCTCTTTACGAAGGTTGGACTTTCTTATTTTATTACTGCCAGTCACTTCAAGCTCATCACAAATACGAACAAAAATCGGGATTGAGTATTTTGGTAAAACTTGTATAACAAATCGTGAAATTTCATCGGATTTAAATCCAATGGCGGGATCAAATTTAATAGCAGCCATTCCTGCTTTTCCTTCATGATTTGGGATTTCTATTCCATATACAGCACTCATTAATATTGAATTATGTGAATTTAATATGTTTTCAACCTCCTGGGTGGATACATTTTCTCCCTTCCAGCGAAAAGTATCACCGAATCTATCACTAAAAGAAAGCCATAAATCATCATGAAGCTCGAGTAGATCCCCGGTGATAAAATAAGCATCTCCTTTTTCAAAGACATCACGAATTATCTTTTGATTGGTTTTTTCTTTGTTTCTATACTTTGTAAAATTCTCGATATCCACAATTTTCATTAAAGACATTCCAACATCTCCTGATTCGCATTTTATATAAGAACCATCGTGGTTTTTAAGAAATTCACCTGTTTCTGGATTAACTTTTGCTAAAGCGTGATATTGAATATTATTTCTTCCGATCATACCCGGAACCTCATCTATATTTACAATTGGTCCATAACCTTCAGTTGAACTATAATATTCAAAAATATGTTCGATCTGGAAGCGCTCTTTAAATTTTAGCCAGATATCCTTTCTTAAACCTAAACCCAACATCTTTTTGAGAGTATGTTTTTTTTCATATTCAGAAGGGGGTTGGTTAAGAATATATCGAGGAATTTCACCGACATAGGTGGTGAATGTTATTTTATATTTGTGAATATCTTTCCAAAAATTTGAGGCAGAAAATTTTTTACGTAATACAGTAGTTGCCCCTGCATACGTCGCTATACCCCAAGCTGTACAGATGGATAGAGAATGATACAACGGATTTGCTATTAAAATGATATCATCCGCGTTTGCTTGAGTTATTGAATAACCATAGAATACACCATTCCCTGGCATTGCGGTGTTTGTTATAATTACCGCTTTTGGTAGACCTGTTGTCCCTGAAGTATAGATATAATATCCCGTTTCAGTTAAAGTTGAGTTATTTGTAGTTTTCGGGTTCTCCGTAGAGATATTTTCTAACTTACTTTTTAAATCAGCATATTCTGACTGAGTAGTTTTGAGATTATTTAATATTAAAATTTGATCTTTTTTAAGAGGTAAATTGTTGACAACCTCTACTAAAAATGGCAAGCATTCTCCATCAACGATAAGATATTTAGGTTCCACGATTTTAATCGAGTGAATTAAGGCTTGTCTTCTTTGATTAACATTTACTAAAGCATTAATTCCTTGTAGCTTATTTATCCCTGTTGTAACAAAAATATATTCGGGAGAATTTTCCATCATCAAAGCAATGGTGTCCCCGGGTTTTAAACCAAGTTTTAAGAAGAAATTCGCGTATAAATTTGATTCCTCGTTAAATTGTTTCCATGTCCACGAATTATCTTCAAAAAATAAAGCAATTTTCTCTGGTTGACTCTCAGCAAACTGCTCAACATATATCCCCACGCTTTGATTTGGATTTTCTGTTAATTTTTTTACCTCTGATGTATATCGATCATAAGCAGCTCTTTCTTTAGGAGTAAAATTCGTTTCCAATTAACTTCACCAAAAATTTCCTAATAAATATATATTTGCTAATATCAAATTTATAATATCTTAATATTTTTTATCCTTGATTTTTTATCGCTAACAATACCATATAATGATATCCTAAGTATTTTATATGCAAGAATTATAACCCTTTAATTAATTGCTAATTTCAGTTTACAACCAGACACCTAAAAAGCGTTTGAATAAGAATTATTAAGGTTATCTTTAATTATCAGTACTAGGCTTAACTTGGGTAAAAGTTTATAAATGTACAAAAGATATTATCTTATAATTATGATCTTAAGTTATACTACTACAAGGTTACTCACAAGGATACTGTTATCTTTAATCAGTATTATCGTGGTAGTATTGATCTTATAAGCGATACAAAACCGCCTGATCCTTTTCAATAAATGCTTCACGGGTTTGTTCGCTTGAAGCATGATATTTATTTGATAAGGTTGTTGGTGAGGTCGTTACCATTCAAGTATATAGGGAATTAAATAGAAGTTACTAACGAAATGGGGAAGAAAAAGATGGAAGAGAAAAAACAAGTAGTAAATTATTTGCAATCTAATTTTCTTGGGATTGGGTTTCAAGAATTACGCGACCATGTTATAAATAACCAAAATTGTATTCTTTGTGGTACTTGTACCTCTATATGTCCTCGAATTGGGATGAACGAAACAGAACCGACTCTATTAGAATATGATCCGGAATGTTCCACCTGTTTTAGATATTGTCCACAGACATATTTTCCTGAAGAAATGTTTGAAAAAGAATTATTTCCTGAGAATATAACTAAAAGTTATCCTCTTGGGAATTATCAAAAAATAATTGCTGCAAAAAGTAATAATGAGGATATCTTACGAGTTGCTCAAAATGGAGGTGTAGTCTCTTCACTACTCATCCATGCTCTAGATACTGGAATAATAGATGGAGTTCTTCTTACAGATAGAGATGAAATGTGGAGACCAAAACCCGTAGTAGCGAGAACCGCTAATGAAATTTTGTCATGTGCAGGCTCTAAATATACTATTGCTTCTACACTAAGTATTTATAATACCACGATTAATGAGTTTAAACTAGAAAAATTAGCCTTTGTAGGAATGCCTTGTCAAATACAAGCCGTAAGGAAATTACAATTGTGTTCACCTCTCTCGAACGATTACGGGAAGTTCGCATTAATTATAGGGCTTTATTGTTTCTCAAACTATTCATATAATTTAATGCACACATTTATTCAAGGAGAACTGGGAATTTCACTAAGTAATATAGAGAAGATGGACGTTTCACATGGTAAGTTCTATATTTATTTGAAAGATGAGACTATCAAAGAGGTTCCAATAAAAGAGATCAAGAAATATACTTGGATAAGTTGTCACTATTGTAAAGACTATACTGCTGAGATTGCAGATATATCCGTTGGAAGTGTGGGTGCTTCTAAGAATGATTTGAATAGTGTTATAGTACGAACTGATATTGGTGCAAAAATCTTTAATGAAGCAGTAAAAACTAAGAAGATTCTTACTTCAGATGGTATTGACGTTCCTAAAATTGAGAAAGAATCATTGAGAAAGAAAACTCAGATAACACTAATAGATGGCAAAATATTAGAAGCTCTACGATTCTTAAATATTCCCGATGTTGAAATAAAGACTTATACAACTTTAATGTCATTAGGAAGTGCTAACGAATCGATATTGAGTAAAGTAATGAAAATGGAAAAAGATCTTACAAAAATGACTCTTAATAAACTTAAAGAACGTAAATGGATCACAGCTACAAATGGGCTTTACAGCTCTAGTAATCCTAAATTGGTAATCAACAATGAGATTAATAGAGTGAGAAATGAATTCTTGGAAAAAATTAAGAAACTCAAAACCGAAGTCCTTCCTAATTTAGAAACAGTATATGCGCAAAACAACCATTTACGACAAAATGAAAATTATGAGTAGTATCTAAAAATCTGGATGAAGCACTATTTTAGTCTCGATCACGATTATTTACTCTGGTTTGGGAGTTAATGAATTTTTGGTAATCATGAAGTTTTTTTAAAACAATTGGACCGTTCTCTGGATTTCCCCCAAAAACCATGATTTTGTTTTCATCATATTTTTCCATAGAAAGACCGCCTAAACTGGAAGTAAAGGAAATATAGATAATTTTTTTGTCGGGGAATTTCTGGCATAATTGAATTTCATTTTCAATGGCCATATCGTGTCGATTCCCCATCCTGTCCAACATTGTTTCTACTAATTTTTTACCATATTCATTTGTAGGTTTTAAAAGTTTCATTCGATCTATGAATCTTGCAGAGGACATTGTTAATATTACATCAAAGCAATCAGAGTTTAACATTAGTTCTATTACATTACGATAAGCATTAGGATTGCGAGTGGCAACCAGGTCAACAGGATTATTATGGCTCCAATAAAATGGTAGATGTTTTGAAATTTCTTCTATTAGTTTAGGACCGTTTGGTTCTGTTCTTAAATCAACAACATTAATCCCATGTTTTTCGCAAAGGTCAGTAAGATGAACTACAAAACCCCCTCCCCCACTAATGATACCCGCCCTAAGGCGACCATTAGTAGGAAGTGGCAGTAAGTATTGTGCTCCTTTAACTAAATAGATAAACTGTTCTATTTGATCTGCAGATATCACCCCTGTCTGTTTAAAAACCGATTTGTAAAGATCTAATGAACCTGCAATAGATCCTGTATGACTGTTAGCGGCTCTAGCGCCACTTTGAGAGGTTCCTGCTTTAAGGAAAATGATTGGTTTTGACTTCGTAGTCTCTCTACAAATATCCACGAATCTCGATCCTGCACGTAATCCTTCAGCAAATAATGCAATTGTTTTGGTTTCTTTATCTCGAGCATAATATTCTAAATAATCTTCTAAGGTAAGGGAAGCTTCATTCCCACTAGATACAAAATATCTAATCTGTTGAAAAGCATTGCATAAAATAGTACCCATTGTTCCTGATTGGGAGACAATTGATAAACTTCCTGGTCTCGGCATCATAAACCCAAAACCTAAATGGAGAGGAGATGATTGATCCTCGGATGAATAAAAACCCATAGAGTTAGGTCCTACAAAAATTAATCCTCCCTTTTCAGCGGTTTTAACTAATTCTTTATTTTCATCTTGTCTTTCTTCAGTTTTGACTTCACCAAACCCGGCTGTAATAATGGCTGCGGCTCTTACATCGTTTTCAATAGCATGTTTTACTGAATCAACTACTGCGTGGGGAGGAACTACTATTCCAACAAGATCAATAGGCTCTGGACATTTATCAAGTGAGGGATAGACATCATGTTCTAAAATTTTACTAGTTTCATATTTCGGATTGGGATTTATCCCATAAAGATTCTTGGTAAACCCACAGCTTAAAACACTAGAAAATACCGCAGATCCAATTTTCATCAGACTATCAGTTGCTCCGATAACTGCCACATTTTTAGGATTAAACAAAAATTTCATTAATTCTAACTTTTCTTCAACATCCATTTTATAATCTCCGAGCCTTGACTATTAAATGAAAAAAATTAATTAGTACTAATCAGATTATTAAAGAATTCAAAGAATAATAATTTTCTTAAAGACTATTTCTAAAGATATTTTCTTAGGAGAGATTATATTATTCTGTTAAAAAATAGGATTAATTTTAGAGTAACTTGCCATAGGGATGAATTATTTATGAAATTCTTCTGGTAAAACCTTTTAATTCCTATATTTTTTGAGATAATTAACATCAATATTCATATGATAAATAATTAAAACTTTAAATGATTTGAAATCATTAGTAGATATTGACTATTTTTTAGTCAAGAATTTTCAATAAAAAGAGGTAAACAAAATGAGAACAAAAGAACAATATATGAGAGATTTAGGGAAATTGAAAAAAAATCTTTATTTCGATGGTGAGTTGATTGATCGTTTAGACGAGAGACAGATGCCATGTATTGATACGATTGGAACGACATTTGACGTAGTTGATGATCCTGAATATAGTGATTTAATTTTTGCAAAATCTCACCTTTCAGGAGATACAATTAATCGTTTCACTCACGTACATCAAAATACTGAAGATCTTCATAAAAAGCAAGACTTAACTCGGAAAATATGTCAGAAAGTTGGTGGATGTATTCAACGCTGTATGGGATGTGATGGAATGAATGCCGTTTATAACGTAAGCTATGAAGCAGATAAATCAAATAACGGTGAAACACATTACCATGAGAACTTTAAGAAATGGTTAGAACGATTTCAAAAGGAAGATTTAATTGCAGCTTGTGCCCAAACGGATATAAAGGGTAATCGAATAAAACGCCCTGCAGATCAAGAAGACCCAGATATGTATGTTCGTGTTGTAGAGAAACGAGAAGATGGAATTATAGTTCGGGGGTGTAAGCTCCACATATCAGAAGCTTCTGTTTCTGATGAAATAATTGTTGTCCCCACAAGGGCATTAAGACCAGAAGATAAAGATTATGCAGTTGCTTTTGCAATACCAGCTGATTACGAAGGTGTTAAGCAGGTAGTTACTATTCATAATTTGCGTGAAAGGACACATTTTAAACGTGGATTTATGCCTGGAGCTACTGATTCTTACATAATTTTTGAAGATACATTTATCCCATGGGAGAAAGTTTTTCTTTGTGGAGAATATCAACATGCAGGTACTCTTGCGTTGTTATTTGCTTTATTTCATCGCCATAGTTATTCAGGATGTAAACCTGCAATCGGAGATTTAGTAGTAGGAACAGCAGCATTAGCAGCGGAATATAACAACATTCATAAAGCTTCACATGTTAGAAGCAAATTAGCAGAATTAATCATGGTATCCGAACTCGGTTATGCAGCGGGATATACCGCATCCGATTTAGGAAAACCAGAAGTATATATGCCTGGTGTAGGATTTATTCCTTATGGACCTGGAAGTTATATCCCAAATTCGATTTATTGCAATGTGGGACGATGTTTATCAGGAGAAAACGTATTTCGCGAAGCAGAGATAATCGTTGATCTTTGTGGTGGGATTCCAGCAACCTTCCCCCATGAAGGAGATTTTGTAAATCCAGAGCTTAAAGATCTTCTTAATAAATATATAATGCGCAATCCCCAAATTTCTCCTCAAAATGCAGCTCAATTTTGGAGATTTATTGGCGATATGTACTGCTCAGCTACAGGCGGTGTTCATCTTTTTGGGAGTTACCATGGTGGTGGATCCCCTGTAATGGAAAGTATCGCGATTACAACTCAATATGATATTGAATCTAAGAAGGATATCGTAAAAAGAGTAGCAGGAATTGACGATGACTTAAATAAAAAGTACAAAAACTAAACAAAAAAAATATTCTATTTTTTCATCTTTTTTATTAACTTTTTTTTATAACCTTTAAGGAAAGGAGTCATTCATATATCTTAAAACAGTTTTAAAAAAAGTCACTAATAAGGGTTAAATATCCTTCCTGTTCTAAATAATCTTTTTCTTGTATTGAACCTGTAGCATATCTTTTTAGAATTTCTTGTTGAAAAATAATTTGAAATTTTGTTTCTCCAACCTCCCTCAGACGTTTTAGAAGTGGAAATGATATCTTATAATATAAAAAATGACTATCATAATAATTTTTAGACCAAGCACGAATATCCAAATCAAGTCCTATTAAAAGAATTTCTTCTGGAGCCATTCCTTCTTTGCACCTTGAAAGAAAAGAATTATCAATTATTTCTTCAATTATCTCTTCAATAGAGGGGAAAGATCTGCTAGGTATCATAACTATAGGATCATCTCCTATAGATATAACTAATATGCTGTTTTCTTCATGATTATCATCACTACTCTCTTTCAGCTTAATCTTTACAGAGATCTGTTCCTCTATACCTTTAAAATTTTTGATCGAAATACAATTCCTTGTAATTTCTTCTTTCATTAATTTCTTGCTCTATTCAATAATTTGAATTATTTGTTGAGTAAAATTTGATGTGGTTGACGAATTACACAAAGAAAGAAGAAAAAAATTAAAAACTTTAGTGAAAATGTTGGCTCTCATTGAATAACGACTAAATTTAAGAAAAATCGAGATTTACTAATAATAATGAAACTTAAAATAAACTATCTTTAGCCACAAAATAAACAATTTTTGAATGGATGAGATGTCTGAAATAAGAGGAAAATATTTTGAAGAATTTCAGGAGGGAGACACATATCTTACCTCGAGAAGAACTCTACGGGAGGCAGATTTAATGGATTTTTGTAATTTATGCTGGTTTAATTTATCCATGTTTTTTGATGAGATTTATGCTGAAAAAGAGATGCCATATAAATCCCCGGTATTCCCCGGTCCTTTTATTATCCCTCTGGCAATCGGTCTTTTTTTGAAATTAGGAGTTTATGAGAGAACTGTAATTGCGTTACTAGGGATTCAAAATCTTAAGTTCAAAACATCGTTAAGAGTTGGTGATACGATGGAAGTTGAGGTTATAATTCTTACTAAAAAAGATTCTAAAACCTATTCTAATAGAGGAATAATGTGTTCTTTATTCAGTATCAATAAAGTTCACCATGATCTATCAAAAGAATTCATTATGTCTTTTGAAATGACCCATTTGTTAAAAAAGAAAGATTTTACGATACAATTACTGAAAAATAAGAATCCCTTTTAGGCTTATTTCTCAACTTACTAAAAAGTAAACCTTAATAAAATAACGCGATTTCATAATGTAATGAAATATAAAATCGCGATATCTTATCTTTTATTTATAATCTCTGGCGTTTTTTATATGTTCATTTCTTCCGCTTGCCATATTAGCCAAGAGGTGTTTTGCTACTCAATAAGTTTCTTAACGTTCATAATAATGTTTTGTCTTTTATTTATTTCTCTAGCTAGTTTACTTGATTAATCTATTTCAATTCCACACATAGGACAAATCACTGTTTCCTCTTCGATCTTTTTTCCGCAATTAGGACAGTATTTAATTTTGAGGCGTTCCTTATGATTAACTTCCACATCACCTTCTGGTATTGTTTCTTTCCCAACACTGTGGAGTAGAGAAAATAAGTGAGAAAATAATCCATTATACCAAGATAGCTTAAGCTTTTCGACTCTTAATATATTACGTGATAGTGGTGTTGCTTCTACTCTCACTAGCGTTTTACTTCCTTCTAACTCAAAGAAACTTATCCAGATTCTCTTCTTCCAATTCGGATCATGACCTGTGTTAGTCATCATTGTCCCTTGCTTAGCATCAATGAACTTGTGAGGTGTTGATACTTTTATTTTTGCTTTATGTTGACTATTGAGCCATTGCATAGTAAGATCAAAGGCTTTCTCGACGGGTAAGTGTAGATTTTCCTCGTAAATTACATTAATTCTCATAAACATTTCCATGATAAGATTTTATCTACAATTACACAATAGAATTTTAAACTTTTTAATTTTTCATGATCAGATAATCATGATTTTCCTTAGATAATCATTCCAAAAATCTTAAATAACTTTTGCATTTTTAGAAATCATCTATTTTATTTTTTAAAAGATAGTGAGATTTAGAAAATGATTGTTCAATCACCATTTGACGGGACGATCCCTCAAATTCATCCCACCGCATTCATTGCTAAAGACGCAGTTATTATTGGAGATGTAGAGATTGGTGCTTATGTAAATATGTGGTTTGGAGCAAAAATTAGAGGAGATTGGGGAAGAATAGTTGTGGGAGAAAATACAAGCATTCAAGAAAATTGTGTAATCCATTCAACAGTTAAAGGTTTAGTAACAATTGGAAAAAATGTGACTCTTGGGCACTTATCAATGGTCCATGGACCTGCAACCATTGGAGACTCAACTCTTATAGGTATTAGTGCATCCGTATTACAAAATTCCACTGTTGGAACCGGAGTTGTCTTAGCGGGTGGATCTGTTATTAGGGGTCAGGCAGATGATAATTGTCTTTATGCAGGAGTACCAGCAATAAAAAAGAAAGAATATTCCGACAGGAGAATGGGAAAATGGGGCTCTAATCTTTACGTGGAAAATGGCCAGAAATTTAAAGCAGCGGGACTAGGACAGGAAATTCCAGAGGAATATTTGATGAAAGTTTAGATAGGGTGTTAATTTCAATACTAAAATTTGATTCTATTTATGAATAACATAAAATCTTGGCCTATAATTATCGGAGCCGCTCAGTATACTCAGCCTAAAGAAACACAAATTCCATTAGATCCTCTTAAGTTAATTGCTAAAGTAAGCAAATTAGCGATAGAAGATACAGGAATAACCAATTTAAATGAATTTATTGAAACAGTGTATCTTGTATTTTTTGCTAGTTGGTCTTATGAGGATGCACCTGGTGAATTATGTGAGATGCTTGGGATAAATCCCTCTAATAAACTTTTATCATCATCTGGTGGTAATACTTCTCTAAGACTACTCAATCAAGCAGCTCTTTCTATCAATGAAGGAAAGAGTAGGATGGCTCTCATCACCGGGGGTGAAGCATGGTATTCAACGAGTCTACAGCGAAAAGGAAAAGTGGTTTTAAACTGGCCTGAATATACAAAATCGAAATATTCAGAAGCAGGAACAATGAAAAGCTTAAACGATTTTGAACAGAAATATAGTTTACATATTCCTTCAATTTCATATGCTATGTTTGAAACTGCATTAAGAAACGCTTCAAAGAGAAGCTTAGAAGAACATCAATTGAGTATTGGGAGTCTGTTTGAAAAATTCAGTAAAGTCGCTTCAACTAATCCATCTGCGTGGTTTAAAGAATCTTCTACTGCTCAAGATATAATTACCCCAAACTCAAAAAATCGTAATGTAAATCATCCTTACACAAAATATATGTGTTCCAATCCTTTTGTTGATCAATCTGGTGCGATCCTCCTGACTACTCCAGAGTTTGCTGAAGAACTAAACATTGAGCCTTCTAAATGGATTTATTTAATGGGAGGAGGAGATTTACAAAATATATTTAATATAACTCAACGACCGAGTCTTGTCAAATCTCCTGCTGCCAAACATGCATCTCGATTATCACTTGCTCAGGCTGGACTAAAAATGGAGGATATTGATCTATTTGATTTTTATAGTTGTTTTCCATCTATGGTACAGCTTATACGAAATGCATTGAACTTAAAGGAAGATGACCCACGCCCCCTTACTATAACTGGAGGAATGCCTTTTTTTGGAGGACCATGGAATAATTATTCTTTACATCCAGTAATAACAGCTGTAGATCTAATTCGTAAAAATCCTTCTTTGAAAATAATGCAGATAGCAAATGGGGGATGGAATACCAAACTATCTGTAACAATTTATGGGAAAACTCCCCCTATAAAACCATGGAGTACTGATGCTTTCTTAAATATGCAGCAAGAAATTGATAAAGAAGAACTTCCTAAACCAATTGAAAAAGCGAATGGTGTTCTTAGTATTGAAGCCTATACTATTACATATAAAAGAGATGGAACCCCAGATCTAGGAATTGTTATTGGAGTTCTCGAAAATGGTTCACGTACATTAGCAGTTTTAAAAGAAGACTCTAAAATACTAGAAAAGTTAAGTCAACAAGAATTAGTTGGAAAAAAATATAGAGTTTTTCATGACTATGAAGATGACTTTAATTATCTAAAAGTCGATAAATAAATTAATAAGGAGATTGTAGAATAAAACAATAGAAACTACTGAATAATATTAGCTTCAGATATTTTTGCTGTTCGATAATCCACACGGGGAAGGTTTTTCATCGAATACGGGAGGTTTACATCATCAGGAATGGGATCAATATAAAAATGTCTGAATTCCTTGTTTTGCATTCTACAAAATGGGCTCTTATGATTGAATGCAGGATGTTTGACCATCCTCATCCATATTTTTTTTAAGGATTCTTTTCGAATGTTTCCAAAAGAAAGGGGAGAGAAATCACATGGAGAAATATCTCCATAAGCAGAAGCATAATATTGAATATTTGCGGCTAAACACCCTATTCCAGAAAGATATGCTTCCACAGAATTCTGCCAAGCTTGCGATGAAAGAGGCGGCACAATCTTATTTCGGAATACTTCAGCAGAATAATTATGTATTTCCTCATGCAGTTTAGGGGTTAACATTTCACTCGTATCTTTTAACATATTACCGGTGGGTACACAATCAAAATAGATAATATTGTGGAGACCAAGCTCAACACCTAATTCATGAATTTTTTTATAAACTCCCTTTTCTGTTCCCGAACGTGTAGCGTATGAAGAAAAACCTGCAAAAATGCCTTTTGACTTCACTTTCTTGATCCCCTCGATAGCCGTTTCAAATAATCCTGGCATCCCTCTTAATTTGTTATGTTCTTCAGGATTCGGGGAATCGATGCTTAAAAATAACGAATAAAGTCCCGCATCAAACAATTTCTCTACGTTTTCATCTGTGAGGAATTGACCGTTTGTAAACATGACCGGCATTGCTTTTCTTTTGTCTACGTAAGAAATAAGCTCAAAAAGATCTTCCCGTAATAAAGGTTCTCCTCCTGTGAAGGCAATAATGGTTACTCCTAATTTCTGAGCATCGTCAATTAGATTTTTGGCTTCTTCTGTGGATAATTCTTTCCGTTCTTCTGTATAGTGCCTACCGGCACTACAGTGAACACATTTACATTGACATTTATATGTTACTGCGAAAGTCATTGCAATAGGAAAGGGATAGGGCATTAATTGAGATTTTATTAATCCTTTTAGAGCACGAAGCATGGGTCGGCTTCCAACAGGAGGGGCAAAAGTATTAGCAACCATCTTTCCCTCCCATTTACCAATTGTATCATAATTTTTATAGAAATTTGCTTGTAAAAGTATCATGAAAATCAAGCGATAAATCCGTAACCTATCAAGAAGGGGATTTAAAATCCCAGTACCCGTAACTTGACCGTTATCAAGTTTTTTATAGCTTATTAGTTTTACATTAAAGAATTTCAGAAAAACATGTTCTGTTTCCATTTAAAATTCTCACTACTTAATGCTAATTATTGATCCTTTTTGTTTCTGATCTTAATAAATCTTTCTAATCGTAGTGTTTTACCCCTTATATACTCTTAGTTCAATATCTAATATATCAAGAATCGAAATGTTATTTATAATCTGTGATATATTATTAATAGAGCATCACAGAAAGACCATAAATTCTTAAAAAACATCAGAGTCCTTCTTTATTAAGTATCATAAGTGCTCCATGAGAGCAAGCTTGAACACATTTACCACAACAATCGCACTTATCTTCATTAATTTTTGCGATTGATGAAATAAAGCCAATTAGAGAGCTAGGAATGGCATAATATGGACAAGATTCTACACAAATCCCACAACCAACACATTTCTTCAGAAATAGCTTAATAAAATTTATCGAATTTGGCATCGTTTTATTTAACAAATTAGTAAACGTGTTTTATTAGTATCTGGAACTTACTATGGTAAATATAAAGTAATAAAATAAATTTATGAATCAGTCTATTTCCTAATGTTTTCTCAATAAACTAGCTACCTTTTAGGACTTAATCAATTGAATCAAATCGAGTTGTCTCTGGAATCTCCAGTAGAAAATCAGCTCCAAAAGCTAATGCTGGTGTTAAAGTTCCTATTGGTTTCAGTTCTAATAACTTTTCTACACATCGTACTCCTGCAACAGCAGTGAACTGATAAGATTCCATAGTTTCAACCCATGCCTGTGCACTCTCTCCTTTATCATTAGTAGCATGTGCCCACAGATAACATCGAAATGTTTCACGCTTAGTCTTATCGGGGCCATGAATATTTTTTTCAATCCAATCTTTTACTTTTTTTTTGGAATCCCCATTTTCGTTAAAATCTTTTACAGACACCCCGAGGGATTGAAGTAAACTTGGAAACTTTTTCGGTAAAGGCATAAAAGTAGTGATATTTGGGATACTTGTTGTTCGATAAGCAGTTGCCAAATCACCCCAAGTGACAGGTCTTACTACCCTTTCTTTATCAGAAAATCGTATTTTTCGGATCGTATCTTCTTGAAGCCGAACAAGGTCTCCATTCCTTCGTACTAATTGCCCAGTTTGAAAATATTCCAACATTGTTTTAAGAGTTCCGGGACTAGGATTACTCATAGCAGTGATACCAAGATCTAAAGAGATGGGCTTTATAATTTTATCACTTACATATTTAACTAAGCAATCAGTAGGAACTACATCAAATCCTACTCCGGAAATGATTGCAATTTTTTTATCTCTCGCTTCCTTATCATGTTTAAAATTTTCTTCAAAAACCTGGACTTCACCGGTAATATCAACATAATTTGTTCCTGTTTTTAAGCATGCTTTTACCATAGGCTCACTCGTATATTTGTATGGACCTGCAGCATGAAATACTAAATCGACATTTTTAAGAATTTTCACTAATTTATCTTCATTTTTCAAATCGAGAATTTCATAATCCATATTAAATTGTTCAACAACGGGGAGAAGTTTTTCCCTCGATCGGCCTGCTAATAAAGGAGAGTGACCACGATTGTTAGCTTCTTGGCCTATTAATTTTCCCGTATACCCATAAGCTCCATATAACATCCACGTTGTCATTTATATCTATTTTAAGAACTCTTAGTAGCTTAAAAAGGTTTAAGTTATAATCAATAATATTTTTGTATAATCTCATTCGTGTAAAATCGTTCCATAAGAGAGTGCTTCATCTAAGGAAAATGGGGAATTATTGAAACCAGAATCGAATAATTTGAGTAATTCACTAAAGTGAGAATAATTTTTTATAGAGATAATTAATAATTTGTTCAAAATACAAATAAAATTTCCCGTAGGGAATTTCATAATCCTGAAATTCTTTGTATTAAGAAAATTCATTCTGTTAGTAAAGTTAAATTTCAATACAAGAAGATACATATTATGGAGGATTTAAAAAAAAAACTTTACGAGAGAATTCCCTACTATTCAACTTTGGGTCTTGAACTACAAGAAATTGGGAATGGGAAAGCAATTTTTGAAATTTTAATTAGGGAAGAATTAACTCAGAATGGTATGGTTCATGGTGGGGTTATAGCCTCTCTTATTGATTCTTCCTGTGCATGTGCGGCAATCTCTTTAGTTTATCCTGATGGATATATAACCACTATCGATTTACAGGTTGAATTTCTTAAACCTGCTACCAAAGGCATACTGAAAGCAAAAGCTAAATGTACCAAAGCGGGAAAAACTATCTTTTTCTGTAAAGCAAAAGTCTGGAATAATGAAGGTGAACTTATAAGCACTGGTAGCTCGCAACTTCTTCGGATCTCATAAAAGCAAAAATCAATTGGCAAACTATTTTTTTGTTCTACCATTACACAAAACAAATTTTATTGTACTTTTTTATATTTAAATCAAAATTGTATATAATAAGATGAGAAAGACGATTAAGGTCATTGTCTCCGGAGATGGAGGAGTAGGAAAAACCTCATTTCTTAATCGATTAATTAATGATAGTTTCGATGCGAATAGTGGTTTAACCAAGGGAGTAGATTTTTTTTCAAAAGACGTTCAAATTAATGGATCTGAATACAATTTTGTTATATGGGATTTTGCAGGGCAGCGTCAGTTTAAAAGGTTATTATCTGATTTTGTAAATGGCTCGTTTGCTGCTTTTATATTATTTGATTTCTCACGGTTTACTACACTTGAAGGTGTTGAGGAATGGATTAATAAATTAGATAAATATGGTGAAATCCCAATTATAATATTAGGTTCTAAAAATGATGTGATTGATCTTTATGAGATGAAAGTCTTTGATGATTATATTTCTGAAATTAGAAGGAATCATCAGAATGTAATCGGGTATCTAAAAATATCTTCAAAAACTGGTTTTAATATTAAAGAAGCTTTTGTGAGATTAATAGAAGAAATATCCCACTGAATGTAAAGAAAATGGTTATACTTTAGTTATCCATCCAAACTCATCTTCAATATCTAGATATTGAATTCCCCTTAATAATTCATAGATTTGTTTTGTGAATTCACCTGGTTCACGGTTATTAAAAACTCTTTTCTGACCCTCGAAAGAGACTGAAGCAATAGGTGTTATAACTGCGGCAGTTCCTGAGCAGAAAACTTCAGTACAGCTGTCTTCAAATAGTTCTTTATAGGAAATATCTCTTTCTTCAATTTCTATTCCTACTTTTTTAGATGCTATTTCTAAGATTGATTCTCTGGTGATCCCCTCAAGAATGGTTCCCGTTTTTCTAGGAGTTACTAATTTGCCATTAATTAATCCAAAAAAGTTAGCAGCCCCTACCTCCTCTATAAATTCTAAATTAACAGCGTCTAAATATATAATTTGAGCAAATCCTCTAGCTTTTGCTTCTTTTGCTGGCAACATTGTTCCTGCATAATTACAGATCGTTTTTGTTGATCCAGTTCCTCCTGGTGCGGCTCTGGTATACTTTTTTGAGATCTCTAAATCAATTCCTTTAAAACCTTCAGGGAAATAAGGTCCAACAGGTACCGTAAAAATGATAAACGTAAATTCATTTGCCGAAGCTACCCCTAACATAGGCCCACTTCCAAATAACATTGGACGGATATATAAAGCACCTCCGCTATCATAGGGAGGGATGAACTCTTCATTTGCTTTAACTACTTTTTTGATAACTTTAATAAAATCATCAATATCATACTCAGGCATTAGTAATCTTCTAGCACTATAATTAAATCTTTTTCCATTTTCTTCGGGTTTAAATAAAGTGATTTCCCCAGATTTAGCTCTTAATGCTTTCATACCCTCAAAAATACCTTGTCCATAATTTAACACACACGCCGCAGGTGAAATTTCAATATTACCAAACGGAACTATCCTACCTTCATCCCAACTTCCATTCTTATAGTTAGAGATAAACATAGATTTCGTAGCCATGAAATTAAATCCTAATGAGTAAAAATCAACATCTTTCGGTTCCACCATAATTATCAACTCCTAAAACATGTAAAAAAATATATGAATGCTTAATAAAAAATCTTATTAAGAAATAAGAAATGTATAAAAAAATCAATCCATCAATTAAATATTACTATAATCCCACATCCGATTTACTATTTTTGTTTCTCCCATTTCTTCAAATACATTACTTCTGAAAGAGTAGAACCTCTTTTTATTTCCTCACGGAATCTATTTTCTTTTTCTAACACATCTATTGCGCGATTGGCCATCTCTTGAGCTTTTACTTTTGGAACGACTATTACACCCGAATCATCCCCAACTATCCAATCTCCTGGATCTACTTTTTTACCCGCACATATAATACTCACATTAATTTCACCGAGACCTCTTGGTTCACCCGCTGTGGGTGTGAAATGTCGAGCGAATATAGGGAGTTTAATTTTCCGAATATCATCAATATCTCGTACTCCTCCATCGATGATTACTCCCGAAATACCTTTAACTTTGCAGCTCCATGATGCTAATTCACCCCATACGGCATCTCTCCCTTCACAGGCATCAATAACAATAACATCACCCTTATTTGCAACTTCTATTGACTCAACCGGTTTACTCCAATCCCCATTGTAAGCTCTTACAGTTACAGCTTGTCCAACGAATTTCAAGGGGTGCTCTTCAGTACCTATCCATACTGGTTTTAATCCTTGCAATTCCCCTGATCTATGCATCGCATCTGAAATATTTGGGCAAGATACCATCATCAATGCTTCTCTAATCTGTGACTCATCATATTTTTTGAATAATTCCGATTTTATTGGTTTTGCAGATTCAATTGCTTTGATAATATTCCTCGCTGATTCCTCGGGACTTTTTGCTTTATAGAGAGCGCCACCCACAATTATTACATCAACACCTATTTCCTTTGCTTTTGCTGCGGTTTCACTATTGATTCCGCCTGCAATACATAGCCATGTGGTAGGTTTTAAATTTTGCTTTAATTTTTGAGCAATTTCAAGCGTTTTTTCCCCGCCATAAATTACCTGCTGATCAACTCCTACATGCGAGACAAACATATTAATACCTAATTCCTCTAACTCTAGAGCCCTTTCAATTATCCTATCTTCTGGAATATCAATTGTATCACATCCAAGCATAACACCATATTGCTTTGCAGCCTGAACTGCCTCTGTGACAGAGTGATTATCGCTTCCCCCTAACATAAAAACAACTTTTGCTCCAGATTTAGCAGCAATCTCGATCTCCGCAGAACCCCCATCTACTGTTTTCATATCAGCTACGATTACTTTACCTGGAAAATTTTTATGTAAGGATCTGACCGCGTTCATTCCTTCAGATTTTATTAAAGGAGTTCCTGCTTCTATCCAATCCACACCTCCTTTGACAGCTTCTTCAGCAATCTGTAATGCTCTATGTAAATTTATAACATCTAGAGCGATTTGGATGAATGGTTTATTATCTCTTTTTCTTAGCATAATTTTTCCCTTTTCATTAATTCAATGAATCATTTGTTATCGTTTAGGAATAAAGATTTATAAAAATAAAAAGTTTTATCCTTTTCTTCTATTTTCTTACATTTAAGGGTACTCATTTTTTATATCTACAGCTAAAGAAAAAATATTATCTCGATAACTCATTTAATTATAAGTATTATAACGGAATACGGTTTTATAGATATAAATAAAATTATAAATTTGTATTTATAGTTATTATATATATAAGTTTGTATATTTAAGAAAATTGTAAGAAATAATTTAATCTGAATCGGAAACAGTGGACATGTGATGGCTGAAGAATACGACTATCTTTTTAAATCTATCGTTGTAGGCGATGGCGGAGTTGGGAAAACTGCCCTAACTCTTCGGTTTAGTAAGGGTTTCTTCACGGAGGATTATAAGATGACTATTGGAGTAGATTTCCACGTTAAAACGATCTCTATAGACTCAAATGAAGGGCCAATTCGATCTAAGTTACAAATATGGGATACAGGCGGACAAGAACGATTTAGCTCAATTAGACCAATGTATTACAGAGGTTCATTAGGAGCACTACTAATATTTGATCTAACAAATTCATCAAGTTTTGACCATCTTCCCGGATGGATTGAGGAAGTTAGAGCAAATGTAAAAACCGAGATCCCCTTATTACTTGTCGGAAATAAGAGTGATTTAGTTGATCAGAGAGCTGTTTCTTTAGAAGAAATAAACATATTCACTCAGGATTTTAATTTGTATTACATGGAGACATCCGCCAAAACAGGTGAAGGTGTTGGTGATTGCTTTTATATTCTTGCTTGTTTAATGATAGGATCTGGTGTCCCAGATCAGCTTATATCAAATGGTATTATTTTTAATCCAGGACAGATTTCTCCTACGGCTCCTGAAACTTATATCCCTCCATCAACTCAAATACAAAATATTGATGATTATTCCGCCCCACCTGTTCCAGAACCTTTTTCAACTGCGAACCAAGATCCTTCATTTGAACCTGAACCAGAATTTGACTATTCCGCTCCTCCAGTCCCAGAACCACCCAATGTCGTGCAATCAAATCTTAACCCTCCTTTTGAGTCAGAAATTGAACCTGAAATCCCTTTTCCAGAACCTAAGATGGAAGAAAAACCAAAAGCATTTACCGAATTTGAATTTAAGACCCCTGAGGATATATTAGCCGAGGAAGAATCAGAAAGCCATATTGGACCAAATATCGAATCTTCTCTTGAATCCCTCACATCATCTAGTAAAGAAACTTATATACCCAAAGCTACTCCCTTTACATCAAACATCCCTGTTCCGGCACCAGCTCCAGAAGGATTTCAGATAGAACAAGCAACATCTTCATCAGAAAGTAGTTCTGCTTCACCAACCCCATTCTTAACATCTAGGGAACCATCTCACTCTAAATCTGATTCATTAATAGATTATATGCCCGAACCGATTTATTCCAAAAAGGATAAAAAGAAATTAGAGAAACAAAAGAAGAAAGAGGAAAAGGATAGGAAAATTCAAGAAGAAAAAGAACGACAACAGAAATTATTAGAGGAGATGAAAAATGCAAAGAAAGAAAAGAAAGAAAAACCTAAAAAAGAGAAATCAGAATATCCTGATACTGCTATTTCCCAACCAACTTCAAAAGCTCCTTCCATAAGTGAAGCACCGAAATCTGCCTCACTCTTTCAAGCCTTAACACAGAAAGATGATGAAAATGAAGAAATTCAGTCATCTTTTGTACCATTTAGTAAAACGGTAGAAACACAAAATCAGGAAAAAAGTAAATTGAGGATAATCCCAAATGCCGAAAATTTAGAGACTAAACCTAGTTCATTTACACCAATTCAATCAATACCACAAAATCAAAGCAAAAGCTCCTCATCAGATAAAAAAGAACTTATCATTTGTAAAAATTGTGGTGCTATGTTGTCTTCTGATTATGCTTTTTGCAATAAATGCGGAAGTCAGTTATAGATAATTACCGAAAATGATTCATGTTCATTTTAATCCTCTGCAGATTATAGATCTTTTCCGCATATAGGACAAATACTCCACATCTTCTTAATTTTAGAGTTACAATGAGTACAAATCTTTAACTCAGGATCGATTGTAGTCTGAGGTTTCCCAAAAATCGTTAAATTATTTAAAGAAGGTTTTGGGGGATTATTCACGACATCAGATTTACTTAGCTCTTGAGATACCTCTGTAGAGGATTTTATCACTTTTCTAGTAACTTGAGTTTTCGGTATTTGAGATACTACTGGATCTTTAGCATAACTTTGAGGCTTAATTTTTGTTTCCCTAATTTTTCCTTTTAATTCATTTCTTTCAAGCTCTGAGGGTTTTTCTTCGGGTTCCCCAACTGAAACTCCTACTTTATAATAAAAATATTTGTTATCATTGTTTTCGATAATTTTTTCTCCATCTTCTAAATGAACCTCTATATAATAAATAATAATTGCACCCGCTGGAATTTCGGCAATTTCAGCTAGATAAAAATCAGTTTTTGAGTCCATAAGCATCTGATACCACGATTTTCCTTGATCAGCACTAAAAATTAAATTGACTTTCAGAATTGCTCTATTAAAATCTTCTTCTGTTATCTTTACAACAATCTTAATCGTTTTTTTATGTGTTTCGGTTGACGGAGTAAATGCTTTTGCCTCCAATTCATCCCATGCTGTCCCGCATTTTGGACAGTTAGTAAACCAATTAGGATATTCGAAACCACATTTAGCACAATTTTTGGTAAAATATCGAGCGGTCTTTATCCCTAAAGCTTTTTTATCTTTCCCCATATTCTTAAATCAAACTTTATGAAATTAAACTCCCAAATAAATTTTTTCTAAATAGTAAATAGTAAGAATTACTAAATATATTTTTTCATAGATGTTATAATTTAGCGCATTAGAATCCATTAGAACAGTAATTAGATGAGAGGAAAAAAAAAGAATTATTTTTGTGGATCTTAAAATTTGGATTATAATTCAAAACAAAAAAAGATAAAAAGTTAGTTTAGCAAAATCGGATTGAATCTCTTTTAGTAAATTTATCAAAAACTTTTTTTATCTCTTCTCCTAAATCTATTTTATAATGATTTGCTATGCAAATTATGGAAAATAGAAGATCTGCTAATTCTTCTCCTAATTCTAAATTCTTTATACCAGATTTTTTAGGTTTATATCCCTCGAGTGAATTAATCTCTCTGGATACTTCCCCTAATTCTTCCATAGCAGCACAAACCATTGATAAGGGTGGCCAATATCCACCATGTTCGTGGATCCACTTATCAACCATTTCTTGCAATTCTATTAATGAATTCTTTGTAACCATAATATGAAATAGTATTGGGGTATATTTATAAAATAGAAAATAAAAAGCTAGTGAAAAAGAGATTCTCTTTTACGCGCTTCCCATTCTGCTCTCTTACCCGGATTATATCTATTTACTTCACTATAATAACCTGTGACTCTTGAATACACTTTTACATCTTTTGAATAACATTGTGGGCAATGAAATTGAGTACCTCTAATCATTTTCCTACAGGAAGGACAATAAATGAAATCAGAGGTATAAGCAAAATAGGCAGTGTTAGTATTCAGACAGATGTTTTTTGTCAGTTCCCATAAACCATATTTATCTGGCTTTTGTTCACCAAGCCAAATGTGAGTAATAACACCACCATTTACTATCGGGTGAAATTCTCCTTGTTTTCTAATTCTCTCTGATAAAGAAATATCTGCATCATATCTAAAATGATCTGAATTCGTGTAATAAGCAGAATTACCGTGCGATTGAGGGATTGCTTTTTTTGGAAAATGTTTTAAATCTAATTTTGCTAAACGATTAGATGTTGATTCAGAAGGTTGTTCCCAGAGGGAATAATATTTTTTATCTCTTTCTGTCATTGTATTGCATTTTGCAACCATATAATTTAAAATTCTTTTTCCAAGATTGTATGATGTATCGTCCTCATGTAATTCATAACCAGTTAAACTTTTTACAGCTTCATTTAATCCTGTAAAACCGATCGATAGATTTTGATCTTTAATATTAAAAATGGGTTTCCCTTCAATTTTTCCACTGCATAATGGTAAATGGCCTGTTTTTAACCGTTTTTCCATTAAGGCCCATTTTTTCCTTAAAATTCTGGCAGAAAGTTCCATCTTCTCATCTAATATCTTAAAATACGCATCTTCATTTTCAGAAAGATAGGAATATCGAGGCAAATTTAAACTTACGGATTGTAATGAACCGATGGTAACATAGTTTTCCCATACGTTGAAATTTTTCCTCTCTTCAGGATCGAGGTTGCATTGCTCGATTATTTGATTACCACTTAAAAACTTTCTGCAACATTGACTATGAATCTCATCCGGCATCCATTCTGGACACATATTTAGAAAATAGGGCGTTCCCATTGTGGCAGCTTCTTCCATAAGTTTTAAGTAAGATGGCTCAAATTCTCGAAGCCATTCTTTTTTAATCTTTATCTCATGTTTCGGAAAAGCAAAAAGTTTTCCGTTATGATCGCCTTGAATATAAACATCAGTTAAAGCATCAAAAAGTTGAAGGCACTCATCTAGATAATCTCCATAAACCCCGCCAATCTGTCCATGAGGTCCAACTGCTGGAATGTTCAATAAGCCTTCAGGTACTGTTGGGGTGCATGAAATCGAAGTAAAAGGTACTTGCCCACCTCTTGCAGCAAAAATCTGATTGGTTTCAAAAATTAAACATTGCATTGATTGCTCTATTTCTCTCTCAGAAATACCACGCGCATAAGGAGCCAAAAAGGTGGTTATATAATCATAACCTTGACCTCCACTGAATTCTCCTTGAATAATGCCTAGCCATTTAGCTAAGTGCGTAACAGCAACTCTTAAGCTACCCGCTGGTCCGGATTTACTACAATGAACCCAACTCTCAACTGGCGGTAAACCATGCTGAAGAATCATCCGTGGATCCCATTCTTGACAAAATGGACGTAAATCAAAATAACGAAGCATATGAACATGAATATCCCCAAATAGATGAGCGTGGGCTTCCTCTGAATCTAAAATCCTTAACAATGCATATTCATCAGATAACCTATTTGCAGCCCAATGATGGATACTTTCAGGATTCATATCTTGATTCGCGTTTTCATCAACCCCATATTCTAAAATTGCTTCATAATCCATTAATGGCATTCCGATTCTTGTATATATCTTTCGTTCTTCTTCAAAGTGTTGTTCTGATAAAATTGAACAGACTATTTCTCTAATATGAGGACCAGACAGGAATCGTATTCCGGATGAAATTATTCTCCTAACTACGAGTTCAGTAATTTTATCTGCAGATTTTTGTTCTAAACTGGTTTCTCTAATAAGACTTTGTTCAATTTTTACAGGATCAAAAACTACAACATCTCCTTCTGTACGAAAAACTTGAGGTAGTAATTTTGTCAAATATTTTCGATTTATTTTTTCTTTTTTTTTCTCATTTATTGTTTTTGGATCTGATACCACTACCACTATTAAGCATCTCTTTTTAGTTTCTGGTAAACACTAACAATAAAGAACTACGATTTGTGATCTATTATAGTACAAGATTTTGTCGGGGGCGTGAGTGGAATTAAGAGAATTATTAATTCTTTATTATCGTTAATACTTTACCTCTTTTGATATAAAAATTTATTTGTTTTTACAATATAAAGTTATTTTATTAACACTTTATTTGCATTCTCTTTCTTTGACTATCTATTTTCAAGAAAAATTCATAATTTTTTGGAGTCTAATTGATTTCTAATTTTTTATTTCAGTCATTCCCAGCATTATAAAATTTTGTCGAAGAAATTACAATTTTTCATTGATATTACTAGGATAAAATTACAGAGAAGCTAGTTATAAAGCTATTTAAACAAAAAATTTTTCAGAGTGAAATCCTTGAGTTAAACTATCATGCCACCAAATATTATGAATAAGTTAGATGTTCAACCAAAAAAATTATTGGAAGGAGTTTATCGAAGAACATTAGTATATGATAATAACCTTATGCTATGTCATTTCACTCTTGAGAAAAATGCTGAGATCCCGCTACACAGTCATAAGGAACACCAAATAGGGTATATTTTAAAAGGAAAGCTGAAATTTCTGACAGAAAATCGTGATTTTATATGTGGGGAAGGAGATAGTTATATTTTCAATTCTAATGAAAAACACGGCGCGATAATGTTAGAAGATTCTGAAGTAATTGATGTGTTTAATCCTGCCAGAGAGGACTATAAATGACTTGTAATAAATTTATTGAATTAATAAATGAAAAAGGAAGCAAATTTCACCATTGATATGCGGCAACAGCAAAAATGGCAATTATACACAGTAAAAATTCACCTAATAACCAATCAAGAAAAAATGTTTGTTTCTTTTCAGGATTTTTATTAATTTTCGTTGCCAATCCAAAACTTACCGCGGAGTTTGTCCCGATAAAAATAATAAAACTAAAAGTCATTTCATCTAAAGTTAACGTTAAAATGTTAAAGATATCATCAAAAATTACCCAACCCGCCATAAAAACCCCGAGTCCCAACAGGAACATCCAACCAGAAAATTGAATGATTTTTTCAAATTTAATATCTACTTCTGAAATAACTCTTTTCCGATCAATCTGTTTTTTTCTAACTTTCGACATTTCTTTATCAATTAATCTTCTTTGGGAATAATAAAAATTTTATAATTCTTATTGTTTATTATTTCTTGATTCTGAAATTGTATCTCTTTTAATTTCGATTTTTTAAGAATAAAATTGCCTTTGCAATATCCCCATTACATTCCTTTAATACCGATTCTGCTTCCTTTATATCTACATTTGCTTGAGCTGCTACCAACATTATGTCATTCTCGGTTATTGTAGGTTTAATTTCAGTAGTTTCCATTATCTCCCCATTTTCAATATCTTTATCCGACATGACTGTAATTGCGTCTGAAGAAAGTTCATCTGCTTGTCCTATTATTTGATAAATTTCCTGACCTGCTTGTTTCATGAGAATAACTTCAGGTTGTTCTAGTATGAGTGTTTTTTCTGTTCCTTCGATTATAACTCTTGTTGCTTCGATTTGATCCATCTCAACACCTTGCTGTTGCATTCTTCTTCGCATCTGTCTTGAGCCAAATTGAGCTCCTTCTCTCTTTTTGACAGTTTGAGGGCGTTTAGGTTTACTTTTAATTTTATCTTGCATTTCTTTTGGCAGTTTTACCAAGCTACTCACATTCAAATATAATTAACATATTATTATATAATAAATTACAATTTAAATTTTTGATTTATATACCCCTTTCCGTACGTTTACCGCAATCCCACTTGAAAAAGATTTTACATATATTTTTGGTAATTTTAATCTCCCAATAGCTAATAATTCATCATCTTGATTAACCACGATAACCTCATCTAATGGTCTTAAATTTTCATCAATATCAACAACGTGTTTGCAGAACACATTCCTCCCTTTTTTTATGAATTCAGAAATCTCGTTTAATACAACAACTCTCAACTTAGGTGCTCCGAAATTATTTATAATAATTCGAGCTGAATGTATACTTAAAGTAAAGAATCCATTATTAGGCCGTAATGTAAGTATTAAATTATTCTCTAGAAAAATATATCGAATTTTTTGAGTAGCGGAAGATCTTTCAATACGAATACTGTTGATATCTTTGAATAACAAATTTGTTATTCCTTTCCCAAATTGATAATCTGAAATTGCTTTTACTTGTCTTAAGCCTAATATAAGCGTATTATCCATTTGTAATAAGAAATAAAAAGTTATTTATATTAGAAGAAGTAGTAAGAACATAAATAAATTATAGTCTAGACTTATTATGAGTATAGTCTTGATTCAGCACATTTATCTCTAGTTTTTTTCATGACTTTATCAATCGCATCAATGAAATCCTTGTTAACTATCATTTCAGCATCTTTTCTTATTGCAAACATACCCGCTTCTGTGGCAATTGCTTTTATATCTGCACCCGTTGCACCTTCTGATAAACTTACTAGTTTGTTTATGTCAATTTTTTCTTCTGTACGTAATTTTCTTGTGTGAATCTTAAAAATAGACTTTCTTGCTTCGTCATTTGGGATAGGAAACTCAATCATTCTATCAAACCTGCCTGGTCTTAGCAAGGCAGGATCTAAAATATCAACTCTGTTTGTTGCACCTATAATTTTAACATCTCCTCTCATCTCAAAGCCGTCTAATTCACTCAATAATTGCATTAAAGTTCTTTGAACTTCTCTATCTCCAGAAGTGGCGATTTTTAATCGTTGAGAACCAATAGCATCTAATTCATCAATAAACAATATTGTTGGGGCTTTCTCTTTTGCCATATTAAAAATTTCTCTTACTAATCGAGCACCTTCTCCAATAAATTTTTGTACCAATTCAGATCCAATGATTCTTATAAATGTGGCTTCTGTCTCATGAGCAACTGCTTTTGCTAGTAAAGTCTTTCCCGTACCGGGAGGGCCATATAATAATACACCTTTAGGTGGTTCAATTCCTATTCTTTCGAAGAGTTCTGGTTTTTTCAATGGCAATTCGACAGTTTCTCTGACTTCTTGTAGTTGATCCTCTAAACCTCCAACATCAACATAGGAGATATCAGGAATTGAGTCAATTACTTCCATCCCTTTAACGAATGGATCTAACTTTGTAGGTAATACCTCCATTATTGCGAATGTTCTCTGATTTAAAGCAACCCTCATCCCCGGGGTTAATTTTTCATTTTTAACTTTTCTACTTGCATTTACAACAAAACTTGGTCCAGTTGAGCTTTTCACTATTGCCCTTCCTTTATCATCTATAAAATCAATTATGGTTGCAGAAACTAAAGGAGGTTCCCTTAACCTATCAATTTCATTTCTTAAACTATGAAGCTCTTGTTCTAATCTAAGTCGTTCAGTATCCAAAAGTTGCTTTTCAGTTTCTAGATTTCTTAATCTTTTTTCCAGATGTCGAGTATATGTTATTAGATACTCCCCATCCTTAGTCTCTTCTCTCTTTTTCTTTTCCTTTGTTGCAGTCAAAAATCTTATACTCCTTCTTATCTCATTTATATATAATCTTAAGTAAGTATTTACATTTATAATAAACTTTTATTCATTTAAACTTAAGGTTACCTATCTTCTATATGTTAAAAATCTCGATTTTTAAAAAATTTATAGATTATAAAATATAATGGGCTAAAACCCAAAAATTATAAGAGATTTCCCTTATTATCTCTTAGTAAAGGAAGAATTATTCATTCAATATCACTCGAGATAAGTAAATGCCAAAACCTACATCCATTAAGAATGATAAAGAATGCCAAATATGCGGAAGTATAATTTGGGGAAAAGGTCAAAGAGTTATTTTAGAGGGTGCTAGAATTACAGTTTGTCATAATTGCGCTCAGCATGGAACAAAAATCCATGAACCTTCATCATATACTTATGGGAAGAAGCCAATTAAGAAAAAACCTTACTCTGTACCTAAAAGACAGACTAAAAACCCTGCAACCATTGAAGAATTAGAAATTGTTTCGGATTATGCTAGAAGAGTTAGAAATGCTAGAAACAACTTTAAACTCAACCAAGATCAGTTTGCTCAAAAATTGAATGAAAAACCATCCTTAATTAGAAGAATAGAAACAGGAAAAGCTGTACCAACAGTCAAACTCGCTAAAAAAATTCAAAAAATATATAAAATACAATTATTAACAAAATCTGATGAGATGGATTACAATGATCAGGAGAAAAAATTCATGAAAAAAGTATCAGGAAGTTCCTTAGGAGATATTGCATTTATTAAAAAAAAGCAAAAAGACTAGAATTCTTGAATTAAGTAAAAAATTAACTCTATTTCAAATGGTTAATCTTATATCATTATTGTTTCGTTTTCTAATTTTTGTTTATTCTTTGAATTTGTATTATAGTAGAGTAGTATGCTCCTGAATACCCTAACTCCTCAGGAACATCCGAAGTAAAGAAATTAACATTCGGTTGTTCTTCATAAGTAGAGGGCCCTCCTGAATAAATAAGTGCTGTTCCTATCTTTAAATTTTCAAGTTCCGCTAAAGTATAATGGTCGGAGCCGAATTCATTGGAAACAACAACTTCTTCCCCCACATTTAATTCTAGGGTGCTAATATCTTCTGGGTTTAAAAAAACTTGGCTAAAATCCATAAAGTACTTAGAATTTAATGGACCTAATTGAGAATGCAAAAAGTGAGAATGAGAAGGTGAAATTAAGACAAATTCATCTAATTTACGTTGTAGTTTCTGATTTAAGAAATCTTGACCAAAATCAAAACTTAAATTTCCAAATTGAATTTTATGGTTTGGTGTAGGAAATTTAAGATTATTGAAGGGAATTTGTTGTTGGTTAAATAGTAAATGATATCCTTTTGTGCGAAGATTTTTACTAATAGTTGATGGTAATATACTTAGAGATTTATGGAATAAATCTTCTTCTGTTTCCTTGAAAATTGGTGAATTCTCATATACCATTCTTTGGGACAATTGTTGAAAAAATTCATAATTCGACACGCAATCTGGATATGGACAAGGGCCCCCAATATTTGTTGATAAACTAGGTATGTAATATGGTTTGATTATATCATATGATTCTAAATCAAATTTTGCGGGAATTACAACATCGGCATATTTGGTGGTTTCGTTTAAAAACATATCTAATACAACTACAAATAAATCCTTCATTAAAAGCGCCTTTCGTAATACATTTTGATTAGGTAAAGAGCTTACTGGATTAAAATTATACACAAATAGCAATTTATATTCCCCAGAAGATAAAGCTTCACCTAGTTTGATTACTGGAATTTCATTAAAACTAGAAATCGTTGTAGATTGAGTGATATAATCAAGAAGTGGTTTGACAATAGGATTAATGAAATCACTCTGAGAATAAATTAAACCAGTTCCTCGTTTAGCAATATTACCAAGTAGTATTTGAATTGATGCTATAGATTGGACTATTCTCCCACCAAAAAAATCCTTCTGAACCCCATAACCTATCATAAATAATGTTTGGTGTTTATTCGTAACTAAGAGATCAACAAATCTCTGATATGTGTCAAAATTGATACCAATTTGAGATATCAGTGCTTTCTCATCAAAATCGTCTAATTTTGAAAATAGGGATAAGTATTGATCTACATTTTTTTTTAAGAATTCAATATCATGCGCATTCCGCTTAAGTATTGACTTAATTAACAATTTAGCTAATAAATGTTCCGTTCCAGGATAGATTTGAAGAAAAATATCTGATTTCTTAGCAATTTGAGTGATTCTAGAATCAACAACTACCAACTTGGTTTCATTTTTTATGGATTGTTTTACTAAAAAGTAGGCATGAATATTACTCTGTGAAAGATTACTCCCCCAAATCACAATTAAACCAGTAACGGGATCAATAATTTGAAAAGGATTTGATATTGAATACGTTCCAAATAGTTTTGTTAATCCTGCACATCCACCTTCATTACAGATACCTCCATTAGTAATTGTGGCTCCTAGCTTTGCAAAAAATCTAAGAGGTGAGTATCTGGATATTAAACCTGAATTTCCAGAATAAAATGTACCAATAATAGATTTTGGATCTCCGGATTCTTTAATATCATATACTTTTTGGGCTATAATGTCTAATGCACTGTGAGAGGATATGATATTAAAATTATTTCTAGGCTTTTTACTATTTCTTAGTAATGGTTTTTTTATACGCTTTGAATGATAGAGTAAATCTTGTCTTCGGGTATATTTTGGACAGAAAAAACCATTGGTGAAAGGATGACTCTTTAGGGGAGTAGCATGTATAAATTTTTGTTCTTGTGCATCGTCAATCCACAATCCATTGAATACACAAGCCCCATAGCAATCTTTTGTGCATGTTCCAAATCTATTTTTTTTTTTCATAAAATAGCTTCAAACTAGATAATAAATTCTTGTGAATGAATGAACAACTAAATTTAATATCCCTGTTCCTCTTTTAATCAACTGAAATCTTAATTTTCTGAATCATAGCGATTCTACTTTTTAAGAAATCAATAATTTTCTTGTTATCTTGAGCTTCTAAGGGGCTTCCACAATCTGGGCATCTAAAGTTAAGTTCAAAAGCTTCATCAAATTTAAACTTTTTATTTTTATTTTGGCAAGAGGAACAGAAGAAGAAATAATTGTTCTCTTCAAAACTGAGTCTCTCTCTTAATTTTGAATCTAACAGGTTTTTTTTTTCGACAAGAATCTCTTCGAGTAAATCGAATTCATGCCACCAATAATAAATAAACCAACCTGTAGATTTATCCCTTATTCTTCTAAATTGCGCTAATTTTTCCGAATATAACTTATAGAGTGTTTTCCGTACAGAATTCAATTTCAAAAATTCCTTATCATCAGGTTCAAAATCGATTTCCGTATCCTTAATCCGTTCTTTTATATTTTCTGTAATATCCTCATCGGTTATGTCTTTGGATTCAGAATTTAAGAGTTCTGATCCTACATAAATCGCGATCTCCCCACCAATTATATATAGAAGACTTTTTAACGCGGAATTTAATTCTTTAATGTATCTTGACCTCGTTTACATCATAGTAGTAAATTGATAATTAAATATCTTTTATTAAAATTAAATTTTTTTAAAAATTATAAAGAAAATTTATACTTCAATTATTAAACGGAAAGAGAATATTGTTTTTCTATTACTTCATCATCAATGCTTAATGAACGAAAGAGTTTACCTTTTCTAATTGCTAGTATTCGTTTTAATCCCCAATTATCTATATGATCTGGTAGAATAATATCTTGTATTTTATAATTATTCTTGATTATGATCGTTTTCCATTTTGTGGGAATTTCTGATATGAAATCATTTAATGTTAATTTCATTACCATACTTAAGTTCTTCTCGTTATTATTGATAATTCCAGTACAAAATCCAATTCTTTTGCTTAGGTCATCTTCCTCTACTTTTTTCTTAGAGGGTTGAGGAATTTTTTTTTTAGTTGTTACTTTGCAGGTAGGATTAAGATTGAAAGAAATTAAATAATAACTTGTCTTTCTAAAAGCTTCGATACTCTCTAATAACATTTTTTGAGTAATATTACTTTGAATATTAGCCTTAAAATTCTTGGTTTCACCAGTTGACTTTTTCAGATTCCATTCAAACCCTAAATTTGTAATTAAATCACTTATATCACTCCCAGAGATTAAGATTCCGTTTATTTCGACATCATCTTCGGAAATAGTGTTTGCTACGACTTCAAGAATTAAATCCTCATATTCATGACTTCCTTTTAGAGTTATACGTGGGCTGGATTTTGTGATTTTTAACGCAGGGCCAATAAAGTCTCCTTTTGAATATCTATAAAAATGACGATGAACATCTATATGTTGTTTTGCAGGATCTTCCAGAATAGGAGATTCTACTAATTTTTTTAGGAAATGCATATTTATCTATGAAGAAGTTTTATTGAAAATTAATATATTTATTGTTTATTAAATTACAAAAATAAGGTATTTTAAATTTTATTCATAATAAAATTAAAAAAAAATAATTCATAAATTTATAGTATTATCTTAAAAAAAAAAAATGGCAACTTTATATGGCAGAATTTCCTTCTTTAACATTATGGCTTTTGGCGTGGATCTTTCTTTTTATTGGGTTAATAAGTCTGGTAGTTTTGGTAATATATACTAGATATGGGCGGGAAAAATCAGTTCGCCTATCAGTGATTAGTATTGTAATATCTGCGACATTATTAGGATTCTCTATTCACTTCTTTTTACTAAATTTTGGTATTTAGTCTTCGCAGTTAAACAGAGTAATACTTTTTCTTTAATCTTAATATTTAAAAACAAGAAAAGTTTTCATCTCATAAATAAAATTTCTTCAACATACTTATAAATAAAAAAAGGTATATAAAATGCTGTTTCAAGCAGAAGATGCATTACTATTTATATTATGGCTTGTTTTAGCGACGGTAATAGTAACCTTGATTATCTATATTGCTGTATTAGTCATTGTGTCAAAAACTAGAGCTTCAGACAAGAAATTTCTAATTCTATTGTTAGGATTTATCTGTGTATTGATTATTCCAATAATTCTTTCAGCGATAGATGCCGTGTTAGGAGCTATAGGAGATGTCATCGATTTCAGTGGACAAAATCATTTGCCCAGATTAACCCCAATTATCGGTTTTCTTATTATATTAATACTCGTTAAATTTTTAATAGATATTGCATGGGATCAGGCTGTATGGATATCATTATTAACGCTGTTTATTCTCTTCCTCTTATACACTATGGTACCAGAGCTTTATAATTTTCTTCAATTTGGGATAATATTTTAAAACAAGAAAAAAATCCAAATTTAATCCCTTTTTTTTTTAACTATTCTAAATAAAGTTGTAAAATTTAAAGAAAAAGGTACAATCATATCTTCTCTTTTAATTTAAGTCGTGGTGCCAAACCAAGAGACATCATTTCTTGAAGTAATAGTTTAAAAGCATATGAACATACAACCTTTGAAATTATAGTTCCTTCTCCGCAAACAGGGCAATATCGTTTATCACGATTTCGGTCATAAACTGCCAACAGTCCACATTTTTCACAAACTAATATTACAGTTCGATCTGATTCATCTAGTAATCTTTCTTTTAATAATAAAGCTGAACCATGACCTACAAGGCAATCTCGCTCCATCTCTCCAAACCGTAAACCTCCTTCTCTTGCTCTTCCTTCTGTTGGTTGCCTAGTTAATATTTGGACCGGTCCACGAGCCCTAGCATGGAGTTTATCAGCAACTAAATGATATAATTTTTGATAATATATTGGTGCGCAATAAATACCCGCTTCATATTTTTCACCAGTTATACCATTATACATTACTTCCCTCCCATTAAATTCAAATCCCGCACCCACCAATTGCTCTTGGAGCTTAGTAATATCTGTCCACTCAAACGCAGTAGCATCCCCTAATTTTCCATTGACGCATGCAATTTTACCACTAATACCCTCAAATAATTGTCCTAAAGTCATTCTTGAGGGCATCGCATGTGGATTAACAATAATATCCGGAATCACTCCTGATGATGTGAACGGCATATCCGATTGTTCTACTATCAATCCAAGAACTCCTTTTTGCCCATGGCGAGATGAAAACTTATCCCCTAATTCTGGTATTCTTAAGTCTCTTACTTTTATTTTAACTAGTTTATTTCCATCAACAGTTTCTGAAATTATGACTGTATCTACAATTCCTTGTTCATTATGTCTCATGTTTTTCGATGTTTCCCGTCTGTTTGGTTGCATGAGCTCAAATTCTTCATAGGATTTTATAAATCTTGGCGGTGAAGTTCTACCTATTAAAACATCTCCTCCATTTACTTGAGTTTCGGGTTCAATAATCCCATCTTCTTCAGATAGCAGGCGATAAGATTCAGCGGATTTAAATCCTCTAACACCTCTCTCAGGGATCTCAAACTTGTCAACTTCTCCTCCGGGATATTTTCTTTCCTCAGCATCATATGTTCTAAAGAAATGACTGCGAGCAAGACCTCTCTCAATTGAGGCTTTATTAATAATTATCGCATCTTCTATATTAAAACCTTCAAAGCTCATCATACCAATAATAAAATTTTGTCCTGCGGGGCGTTTATTAATTCCAATAATCTCCATCGGACTTGTTTTTACTAAAGGTTGTTGAGGATAATGTAAAGTATGACCTCTTGTGTCAAGTCTTAAATGCATATTTGCTGCCCATAATCCTAAGGCTTGTTTTACCATTCCTGCTTCGTAAGTATTTCTTGGTGATTGATTATGTTCCGGAAAAGGAATAATTGATGCGCAAATTCCAAGAATGGCCGCTGGTGAAGTTTCTAAATGAGTGTGCTCTGTTGTTATATCCTCCTCAAACATAGCGATGTAAGCGTTTTCTTCTTCTTCTGCATCAAGATATTCAATTACACCTTTTAGGACTAAATCTGACCATTGATATTTATTTTGTTTTAATTTTTCAATATCATCCTTACCAATCAATAGTTTTTTGTTTTTTAATACAAAAAGTGGTCTTGTCGCTCTTCCCGCATCACAATTAATTTGAATTTCTTTAGAATCATGGTAATAGCCAATATTTACATGTTGTCCTATTTCTCCTTTTCTTCTTTTTTCTCTAAGTTGTCTGATAAAAGGGTTATATTGTTGATGGACACCAACAAGTTTTCCGTTTAGAAATACTTTTACCTTGTCTCCTTTTACATTTTTAACTTCATTTATTGGAATAACTCCTAAATCAATTAGTATATTTTCAATTATTCTCTCATCAGCTCCGACAGAAATTATTGAAGCTAAACCAAGATTTTTAACCAAACCACAGTTTGGACCTTCAGGAGTTTCTGCAGGACAGATTTTTCCCCATTGAGTTGGATGAAGATCTCTAGCCTCAAAATGAGGTTGACTACGACTCAATGGAGAGATAACTCTCCTTAAATGACTTAAAGTTCCCACATGGTTGTTTCTATTTAATAATTGGCTTACCCCTGCCTTACCTCCTACCCAATTCCCAGTCGCTAACGCATGTCTAATTCTTTCTGTAATTACATCTGCTCTAACTGCTGTTTTAATGTTTGGTGCTCTTCCTCGAACAGCTGTCCTTTCTAGTTGATATTTAATATCTTTTACAAGATTTAAAAAAGCCACTCTAAATAAAGATGTAAATAATTCTCCAGCTAGTTTTAATCTTTTATTGGCATAGTGATCTTTATCATCTGGTTCTCGGAATCCTTGAGCAAGTTCCATTACTTTTTGTGCCATCTGCCCTAAATAATATGCCTTTTTTATCCTGTCTTCTTCATCGTTACCAATATGTGGTAAAAGATATCTGTCTAAAACTTGAAGTGCTCTTCTTATACGATAGTCTTTTGTTTGGCCAATTGCTACTCTTTTTCCGATATAATCGAGAGCATTTTGTTGAGATTTCTCTGGATCTCTGAGTACTTGGATCTCAGAGGCTACATCTATTACTGGGATTAATTCCTTTTGAATTTCCTCATTTTCCGATATAGCTTCAAAAATCTCTCTATCCGAATGTAATCCCAAAGCTCTCATAAGAATGGCTAAAGGAATTTTACCAGGAACAGAAGGAAATGAAACTCGTAGATTCCCATCCTTTTTTCTTTCAATAGTTACAGGCGCTCTGAAACCACTTCTAGTTGAAAACACTTTTGCTTGGTGAGTAGCACTGGAACTCCTACTTGCTTCTTCTGCTAGTATTCTATTAGGAGCTAAATCTTCTTGGGTTACAAGCACTCGTTCTGTCCCATTTATTATGAAATATCCTCCAGGATCGAGGGGATCCTCACCCTTGTTGATCAATTCTTGCTCAGTTAAACTCTCTAATGGACATCGGCAACTTTTTAGCATTATAGGAATTTTTCCTATATATATATCTAGAGTTTCTTCAGCTTCCTCTCTTTGCGTACGCTCATCTATCGTAATTGGAGTCATTTCTAATGTAATATCTGCTGCATAACTTAATTCTCTTATTCTCGCTTCAATGGGTGTAATTTCCATAGTAGCTCCGTCAGCTTCCCTAACTTTAGGTATCCCTACTTTAATTTTACCGAACTTTATTTTAAAACCAGGTATATCAGGGATTACTTCTGCTGACTCATCAACTATCGCCTGCATTTCATATTCAATGAAACCATTATATGAGTCTAAATGCTGACGAACTAAACCTTTTTCATCGAATAAACTTTTTAATACAATCCATTTATCTTCATTTGATAACTTTTCTGAACTCAATGTTAATCATTCCATATATAATATTAACTTTAATAAAAAAATCATTTACGCTTTTTCCTTTTTAACATAGCGATAATAATCTATAGACTTAACTGTCGTGTATGAGTCTCGAACTATTTTTATAATGTCTCCTTCTTTTGCTCCTATTGCAATTGCAACCGGATCTTTTTCAAACAACTGAGGTAAATCTGTTACATCTATTTTATATTTTTCTAAGAGTTTTAGAGTTTCTTCTTTAGTTAAAAGAAGATGTTGAGGAACAAATTTATGTAGTAAGACATCAATTTTTTTCTTCTTAGTCAAGGAAAAATCCTCTTATAAATCGATTTATAATTAATCAAATCATACTTTTCTAAAATATTTTTCTATTTTTCATCATTTTCAAGATAAATTATATTTTATTCTCCCTGAAAACAGTGAAAAACCCAATATCCGCTTCTTTTACATAAGATTTGAACTTTATTGTCTGGAAACTCACTTTTAAGATAATTTAAAACAAAGGGTGCTCCCATTTTCTTCTTTATTACAAATTGAAATGATCCGTTTGCTTTTAAATAATTAGGAATAATATGGAGCAAGTTTAAAAATTCTTTTCTTCCTTGCCGTAGCGGGGGATTCATAAAAATTCCTTCAAATTTTAAATTCTTAGATTCAATAGGTTCAAAATAACTACCAGATAATATACGGATATTTCTATTATTCCTTAGGTTTATCTTTATATTTTCTTTCGAACACCATATTGCGTGTCTATTAATATCAATTAAAAATAAACGGCTTTCTGGTGATTCATAGCCTAGAACTATACCAATTGGGCCATAACCACACCCCAAGTCAAGTAATACGCTTGGTTCCTCAGGAATAACCATATGTTCAACGAATATTTTTGTGCCTAAATCTATTTTTCGAAAAGAAAATACTCCGGTCACCGTCTTAAAAATATAAAGATGTCTTCTCAAACTTTCTGAAATTGTGTGGATTTTTACTTTTACATTTGGAAATTCACTAGAATAGTGTTCATTTTTATTGTTCATAGTATAAAAGTCGTTTGAATAATTTTTCTATTTGTTTTCATTCCATCGTGGGTATGTACCTCTTTCCATAAAAACCTTATTCGCTTTTACTAAGATTCCTGATTTGGCTTTATATATTTGCATAGCATTCTTTAAAGAAGTACCAAATCCGATTAATTCCTTTTTCATCGTCATAATTGCTACTAATAAATTAGGTTTGATTCTAGCATCGATGTAACAAATACCAGCTGAAGCTAAATCAGCTCCATGACAAATTGCATCAACTGCAGTATCTCGAATATAAATTTTTGGTAGATGTGAAACCATTTTTTCCATTGGTAAAATAATTTTTCTCAAATAATACTCATCATTTTCCATTTGATAAATTGTAAATGCATCCTTTAAATTTTGAAGAGTAATAAGATTATTTTTTTCAGTAAAATTTCCAACTCTAGTTCTCCTAAGTTCTAACATATGAGCACCTGAACAAAGCGCTTCTCCAATATCAAAGCAAAATTTCCGTATGTATGTACCAGCTTCGCACCCAATTCTGAACAATACATGATTATTATTTACCTCAAGAATTTGACTATAATATATCTCTCTGACTCTTAATCTTCTCGCTACAGATGAGACTAAAGGAGGTCTTTGATATATTTTCCCTGTGAATAATTTAAATATTTTTTCAATTCGAGTTAATTTTTCTGGAGAATGCAAGTAAAGCACACCGACATACTCCTTACCGGCATTTAATAAAGCTGATAATGCTCTTGTAGCTCTTCCAAGGGCACATGGTAAAACACCCGTAACTTTGGGATCTAAAGTTCCTCCATGACCGGCATTTGGAATTCCCAATATCTTTCGAGCCCACGAGACAATTTCATGACTAGTAGGACCACTCTGTTTATCTAAATTTATTACTCCATACTGGAGTAATTGGTCAATACTCCTCTTTTCTGGTTCACATCCATAATTTGGATTAGTTTTATCTTGCGATTTCACTAATAATTGCTCAGGTTCATCAGAAGGTAATTTATATTGTTTATTTTCCATATTAAAAAACAGAGAGAAGAGTTTTTATACATTATAAATTTTGAAATTTCATAAATATTTCTTAAAATGAAAAATTTAGTTATTAGATTGAATTACTTGAATGATATCGAGTAAATACGGGCTATAGGGGAATTGAACCCCCGACCTTCCTTTTCATGAGAGCTAATCTCATAAATGTCAGGTTAAAAGCCTGCTGCGCTACCTGCCTGCGCCAATAGCCCATGCCTATAATTACCTATTAGTAAAGATTGTATTTACAATAAATCAACTATTATATAAAAATTTTATTGTATGAGGTGTCTCTTCTTTAAATTTTGAATAATTTATTATCATCGAATTAGAACGTTGACCTATTTGCTAAAATGTTCATATCCATTACTTTTTAATTCGCTTCTTATGTTTTCTTTTAAGATATATATACTTTCCTCTGATATTACTTTTCCAATTTTTAATAAATTTCCAGCATATGTTTGGATTACCTTATAAGCCTTAGAAAAATTATTAGCCGGGATAGTAAAAAAATGAATATATTCTTCCCCTGCGTTAAACACAAGATCTTCCAAGGAAACATTAAATTCTTGAGAATACAATTTTGCTTCAGTTTCAATTAAATTTTCATTAAAGTTGATTTCAAATCCCAAATTTGGATTGGATTTCATTAAATCAAGTAACGTCTTTGAAAAACCATCTGAAGAATCTATACTCGAAGTAGTTAACTGTCTATTTGATAATATTAACGCTTCTACTCCTGATATTTTAGGTTCTAAGACGCTCATAATAGATCTTTTGTATTTTGGAAAGCTCTCAAAATCCCCACCTCTATTTAAGAGAATGTCGAACCCTACACCAGTTAAACCGAACTTTCCATTAGTGGCTAAAATATCACCAACATTGATTCCTCTTCGATAAATAATGTCTGAATGTGATTTCGAACCAAACACAGTTGGATTTATAATTAATTCTTTTGTCTCGTTGATATCTCCCCCAATATAATCAATATCAAATTCTAACGAAGAATCAACAATTCCATTAATTATTTCAATGAATTCTCCTTTCTTTAGTTCTGGGGGTAACCCTAAAGATATAATTAATCCCCTCGGTTTAACTCCTTTAACTAAAATATCACTCAAATTCATAATAACTGATTTCCGTCCAATCTGATAAAAACTCATTTTGGGTGGTACATCAGTTGTAGAGACAAGCATATCTGAATTCAAAACTAAGAGGTTACCCCTCTTTTCATCTTCAAGTTTGAAAAAAAAGGAGTCATCACTCACTAAGCTTTTACCCGTTTTCTTAAAAACAAGTTCTTCAATTATCTTTATTAAATTAATTTCTCCGATATTACCGATTTTAGAGTCGTTATTCATTTGCTTAAATTTAAAATTTCTTAACTTATTTATGTTTAAAATATAGTAATCACTAATATTTATCCCTAATCTGTTTTGAATATACAAGACTCATTCCTTGTTAATATGATAAGAATAGCACAAATGACGATATAGCAGGTAAAAAGCCAAGTAAACAAAATTATTGATATGAATTTTTCTTCTTTTTTATTTAGTTTGAAACTAGTTTGTAGAATAGTATCAAATCTAAAAAATATATTGAAGACAAAAACTTTTTTTTATGGGATCCTTCAATATATTGATTCTATGTAATATTATTTTCACGCCTCTGTGGCTTAGCGGTAGAGCAACATTTAATATCATTTTGACATAAATGTTAAAGATTCGTAATCTGTAGGTCGGGGGTTCAATTCCCCCCAGAGGCTTTTATCATACTTCTTCTGTGAAGATAAATTTCTTAATCATTTGGAATGCAAGCGTTTTAAAAGCATCATTGATATTCTCACCAGTTTTAGCCGAGGTTTCTATATATGAGAGATTGAGTTTTTCTGCAATTTTTTCTCCTTCTTCAGTAGATACAACTCGATTTTCAATCAAATCTATTTTGTTTCCGATTAAAATTAAAGAAATCGTTGGTGAAACACCTTTAATTTCTTTATACCAATTTTCTACACTATCGAAAGTCTCTTTCCGAGTCACATCATAAACAAGAACACCCGCTTCCGCTTTTGATATATACGATTGTCTTACACGTTTAAATTGAGCTTGACCTGCTAAATCCCAAATAACAAAACGCACCTTTGAGTCTAATCCCTCAAATTCACATTCTTTCTTCATAATTGAAGTACCAATAGTAGATTTATAATCAGTCTGAAATGCGTCGTCAACAAACCGATGGACCATACTGGTTTTACCTACACCTCCTTCACCGCCCAATATTAGCTTGTATGCGTATTCTCCAGATTCAATCTTAATCTTTTGAAGTTTATCTACTTTTCTTTCAATGTTTTGAATGCTTAGATCTTCCATGAGTTTTGGTATTACAGGACTTACAATTCTACCATCAAAAATTCGAGCAATTTTCTCAGCAGCTAAGTATGCATATGGAAAAATGGGATCAACCATTGCAATAGAATCTAAGACAGTTACAAAAATAGCTTCAGGCCCTGCTTCACAAAAAATAATTCGGTGTTCCTCTGTGTCGAAAGTTCCTGTTCCAAAAGCGCCAGAACTAAACTCTTCAGTGATCCTGGTTAGAACGGGTTCTACTAATGCGCTAACACCACCAATTACATCTTCCTCTATTTCTGTTTCAGATTCTCCTTTCAAAGCAGACATTACCAAACCCTCTCTGTTTACAATAATGGCCGCAATTAAATTCTTTCCAAGCTCTTGCTTATACCACTTCAACAATGCTTCGAGTTTATTTCGATCAACAGACATGTATTTTTCAACCTTGATATGATGTTTATAAATGCATCATTAAATGACTAAATTTTATTATTTAATATACAGATTTATCTTAAAAATTTATAGAAAACGAAAACTCTATATAATATTTGTATTGTTTTGACACTTACTTTACAAGAAATGCAATCTTGATGATGCAAAATATTGTCTGGAATAGAATCATCTCCTCATATCATATCTTTATAGGTTTAAATTCTATCAGTTAATTATTAATAGAATATTAGAGAAAAAAATTGTAAAAATTAATTACATTTTCTTAATTCAATATCTCTAGATAATTAGGATAAATATAAAAATAACTCAATTATGCAGGAGTTGCCAAGCCTGGTCTACGGCGCTAGAATATTACGTATTTATACGATTATGGCGTTACTGAGACTCTAGTGACATAGGTCTTCGTGGGTTCGAATCCCACCTCCTGCACTCCTAGATCTAATTGTTAATATATTGAGTAAAATTATACGCAAGATTAATCGGATTTAATAATGATCATTAAATACAAGAAATTAATTTATTTAAAAGGAAAGTGATTTTTATTACTAGTTTATTATTAGATAAGGAACTTGAAACAAAAAAGCATGTAGAATCATTGGCATTTAATAGAGCCGCTTCAACTATAGGAGAAACAAAAGCAATTAATTATATTGAAAAAGAATTAAACTCAGTAAATATTGATTCTCAGCGTGAATATTTCCACTGGACAGGTCCAACTAGAATACTAATGAGGGTAAGTTATTTAGTTGTTGTGACTTATTTCCTTCTTACACGCCTATTTTTACTTTTGATAGTCTATGTAGTTATTAAAGTTTCTTTTGAAAGAACACGACAGATGACTTTAATTAAAAAGGAATCATCTAAGAATATTTTTGCTGAAATACCCGCAAAGGAAAAGAGTGTAAAAAGACCCGTGGTTATTTTTTCGGCTCACTATGATTCTATTTCAGCAAATATACCTTTTCGAGTTCAAGTTTTAATATTCCTCATATATAGATTAATAATAGGATTTTATATATGTATTATCTTCATCCTTTCCGTATGGCTAACTTTAGATATTCTTAACATTTATGCACTCCCCCCGAATATTATCATCATCATCTCCATAATATCTTTATTCGGGATAGGAACATCAATTCCTATTCTCTATCTCGTTTTTAATGATAAACCATCATCGAGTTCAATTGATAATGCAAGTGGGGTTGCGATATTGATTGAATTGGCTAAATTATTTAAAAAAAATCCATTAGAAAAAATCGATTTATGCTTTATTTGGACTGGTGCGGAGGAATGGGGATTAAAAGGCGCCAAAAAATTCTGTTCTGACCATTTTATCCGGTTAAATGAGGAAAATGATCTCAATAAATCTATTAACATTAATATTGATATGGTAGGAACTTACATTGGATTAATAGATAAAGTTGGATTCCCATTAAGAAGAAGATTAAATAAAGATTTCAATAATATTATAGAAGCAACCGCCAACTCATTAAACATCCCAATAACTAGGTTCAATAAAATAATTGAGCCCAAAAGTGATCATAACATTTTCAGAAGGTGTGCCAGAAGGGCTGGAAAAAAGTTGCAAGTAGTATTTTTTCATTCTGATAAAGATTCGAAATATATCCACTCATTAAGAGATACTCCTGATAAATGTACTACTGAAAACCTTAATGGATGTTTGGAAATTTGTTATCAGGCACTTAGGTCTATTGATTTAAGGGTTGAATAATTAGAAAAAATCAGCTAACTGATGCTGTTTTATCTTTGGATTGTCCGTTAAGCTCTCAACATATTCCTCAATCAGTTGCATTCTTTGAATAGTATATTCATCTAAATTAAACTCCCTACAAAATTTCAATGCTCTAGGAATATATTTTGATATTCCGCCACGATTAACAGTTAGTATTATTTTATTTCCACATGCAGGACATTTTCCTGCATTTGAAATTGGTGGTCTTCTATATTTTGTATTACATTTAACGCATCGAAATTCTTGCACACTGAATTTTCTTAAATTACCTAAAATATCTGGATTAAAATGTGTTGATAATATTTTTTCAACTACTTTTTTGGCATCAACGGCCTTTATTAATTTAGCTAGATGTAATTGAGCATCTACTTTGTCATCCATGGATTCATATAATTTGTAAGCAGTAGTTTTTGGACCTTCATTAATACAGTCTGTTGGAATATTAAAGCCAAGATTTTCATATTGTTCTGGGGTTCCAAGTTTATCTTTTACTAATTGAATTACTTTTCCCAGTTCAGAAGGCATTGCATAAGTTTCAGTGGCTTCATAAAATTCTAAGGGATAACTATACATAACATCGATATTATGAGCTTCAGATTCTACTTCATTTGGATCTAAAATGGATGAAATTACTAGGGTTGCATCCATTCTACCTCCTATTTTGTTGGGTAAATAATGCCTAGAAAAATTTAAAAGAGGATCTAACAACAACATAATTCCATCTTCATCCCCATCACAGTTTCTTCGCTTTGCAGAATGCCAGAAGGGATGGGCATAGATCGCTCTTGCAGGGCTGAATCCAATAATCCTTCCAATTATACCAGCACTAGTGTGGGGTGCTAAACCAACAACCAAATGTCCAATTAGGTCCCCCGTATTAGTAATATTATAAAAATGATCCATCTTATAAAAACGCTCTAATTCTTCGTCTACAAAATTTGCCACTTTGATAAAATATTTTGCACAATCATCTGAAAGAATTACATCTTGAACTCTTAATTCTATTATTTGGTCTAAATCGCGTAAAGGTTCTCCTTTATAGTCATGGATATATCCCAATTCTTCTAGTTTTTTAATAGATATTCCTATTTCATTTGGCTTAAAATGTGATAACGGTATATCCGTGGCATCATATCTTATTTCAGCTGTTTTATATACTAATACTTTGTTTTTAGCTCTTAATATCCCCTTTTCTAATGGCTCAGGAACTTTAAACTGATTAGTTAAACCATAAATTCCTTTTAATTGCTTTGGGAGCGCAATTTGTAAAGATCCTAAAATTGAATTCACATGGTTCTTTAGATTAAAAATTGCCTCGCTAGATGATTGTAATCTTTCATTGCATTGAGGACATCTGCCTCCATCTTTTGGATCGCTTGGAGGATAGAGTTTTTTGCATTTCTCACAAATTGATCCCAGTTCAGTATGGGTAGAACACTTAGGACAGATATTAAAAATACTTATTGATCCACATTTTGGGCATTTTTTCCGACATACATCTATTTTTATTTTCTGAAATTCTATTGCTTTTTCAACCGATCGAGAATTCCCAACCTTATCACTTAAGGGAAATAAGCTATGAATACCCTTCATACTTTTTCTCTCTGATTTCTCTGGTCTTCCCATTCTAGACCCAATGAAATATGGCGCTTTATTTCTAATTTTTATTGAAGAAATCTTAGTAAAATATGAAAAAACATCATCATCACTTGTAGACTTTATTTTCTTTTTATTATTCAGCCTAAAAATTTCTGAATAAACAAAGTTCATGCTTTTACTGAAATGAATCTTGCCATCAACCATTTTATGAGTGATGAAAGCTTTCTCAAGAATTTGTTTTATAGCGGGGTTATTATCTAAGACAATTTCACATTCTGATTCTGAAAATCCTGAGATATAAGCATTCCGTAGTTTACTTAGTTCTTCAATCGTAATATTACCCCAAAAATCAGTATATGCTGGATGCAATGGGATACCAAATTCCTTAGATATCTTTATTGCTTCTTCCGCCGTAGGTTTAAGATCAAATGGATTTTCTATTAATTCTTTTAACCTAGAATTATTATTCAATTGATCACTTAATGTTTTTTTTAATTCTAAAACCCACCATTCTTCCACATATCCAGAGGGAATTAACTTGTGATTGTTCTCAGCAAATTCTCCAAATCCAAAGAGAATATCCCCCAAGAATAATATTTCTTCTAAATCTGGGAAAACTTTTTTAGCCTTCTTATAAGTTGAAACTCTTATAACATCTCCGTTTTTTAATTTTACTATAGGAGGTTCTATACTACTTACAGGACAAATACTCGTACTCTTTCCAGGTCTTTCAATTCTAAGTTGTGTACCGATAGCTACAAAATCATCTAAAATTCCCATTGCAGCAGGATGCATACCTCCTGCTGCTAAACCTGTGTTCCGAGACCGTCCGTATCTTACTCGATGTCCACCAATTTCAGAAGGGTGACTAAAAACCGCTCTTCCCGCGATTATATCAGCAACATATTTAAAATTAGGGATAAGTTGTTTTTCTTCACCCTTATTAATTTGTGAATCACTTCTTTCAGATTCCTCCTTCTGCGCTATTTTTTTTAAATCGGCTAACCAGTCCCAACCTTCCAGATTCATCGATTTAGCTATTTTTAATAATTTCGGAGCCTTTAATAGGATTCCATCGTTCAAAACAAGGCATGCTCCTCCTCTTATATGATTAGTTTCTATTCTAGGTAAATCTCTAAAAGCTGAAACTTCCTCGTCTTCCGTCGCATCACCGTTTATTTCTATAGGTAAATTTTTAACAGCATATCGTATCTCACGATTCGAGGAAGGATATTGAAGATGGACGTTTCTGTCATAAAGCTTCACCTCTTCTACATACCTACCTATTTCCGCCTCAGTAGCTTCATATTTGGGGATATTTGATTTTTTCCGTACATAGTCTGCAATTAACACACATAAAGCTGCTGTAGTTCCCCCTGCTGCTCTAATTGGACCCGCGAAGTACAATGAAATGTATTTTTTTCCCGTATGATCTTTTCGGATTAATACCTTAGAAATTCCTTCAAGTGGAGCGCTAACAACACCCATTGTTTTTATTGCTAATCCTGCTCTTACTGCTCTTTCTACTCGTTCTTCAAAATTTTCAATGTTGCCTATTTTGTTGTCTAAAATATCTGTCACTACTTTAAATACGATCTCGTCATCATTTAATCCGTTCTCCTTTAAGTTTCTTATTACATCTGCAATTCCTTCAGGACCAACTAGTTTTTCGACTCTCCCAGCAAGATCTTTTGCTTGAGGACATTCAACATAAATTTCAGGATCAAGTCCTTTGCTCCGTGCGTCTTCAGCTATGCTGTAGCATTGATCCACTTGACTTTGAATAGTAGTAAGATAATTATCCATCTCTTTACTTGTCTTTACCATGTTAAATCATAATAAAAAAAATTTTACTTATATTATTATAGGTATTTCTTACCATAAATTAAATTCAATTATTAATCTACTATTTCATTAATAAATATAGAGAGAATGCTAATTTACTACTCTCTTGCACTATAAAAGGAAAGAATGTTTTTCCTTTAATAAAAAATAATTTAATTTTGCGAACCATATTAGAAATAATTTAATTTTTAAAAGGAAAATCTTGAACGTTAAGAATATTGAAGAAAAAAAAATCATCCTGAGAAGACTAGTGAATTCTGGGATTAATATCACTCCTTCTCTCTTAGAATTTATACTAACTTTGGATGATCCCCTTCAAAAAGTAAACCTAATAATCAAGGATTCAAGCTTTATCGCTAGCTTTAAGAGTCACTTAACCGAAAATATTTTAAATAAAATATCAAATGAAGAAATAAAAAGAGTAGTGAAAAGAAAGTTCGTTAATCCGGAAGCTTATTCTAGTGAGAACAATCTGGATAAAAATGATAATGATAATTCTCATCCACCGAAGATATTAGTAGATTCTACTAACAGCGATATTGAATCGAATTTTATTACAGCTACAGAAACTTCTCCCCCAAAAACAAGTAATAGTGGTATATCAACCCATCTCCCCCCAAATATAGAAAATAACGAATATACCAATAATTTGGTAGAAAATCAGAAGACAAGGATAAAATCGATAGAAGGTGCTAAATCTACTAGGTTTTTCACTCCTATTGCAAAAGATTTTGATTTTCAATTGGAAATTTTGAAGGATCCTACTGGAAAATTATACACAAATGGAGAATATAAAGATTTTTATGATTTTACCTTTGATAAATTTAATAGGCTCCGAAAATTAATGAGAAAAAGACCAGAAGTACATGCAGCAGACAATATCAACAATATTTTACGGTTATCAAATAAAGTGGAAGTATCGGTTATTGGTTTAGTGACAACCATTCGAAAGACTAAAAATGGTAATTATATACTTAATATTGAAGATCTTACTGGTTCAATTAATGTTTTGATTAAGATAGGTTCTGATAATCAAGATAATTTAAATATTAAAATAGCTGAAAGAACTCTTAGTGATCAGATGGTATATATAGAAGGAACATATAATCCTGGGGAGAACCGTAAATCTAGTATAATATATGGAAATTTCATATCAAAAATTGATACTCCAAGAGATTTTGAACCAAATATATCAAGTGAACCATTATCTCTTGCTTTGATTTCAGATACTCATATAGGTAGCAAAGAATTTGAGTCAAGATTATGGAATAGATTTGTAGATCTTTTAAATGGAAGAATTGGAAATAAAGTACAAAAAGAACGTGCTGGAAGAATTAAATACATTATAATCAATGGTGATTTAGTTGATGGTATTGGAATTTATCCTTCACAACAAAACGACCTTATTATTTCTGATATTTATCAGCAGTTTAGCAAAGCCGCAGAATTACTCTCAGAAATTCCCGAATATATAAAAATAATCTATAGTTCAGGAAATCATGAGCCTGTAAGAAATGCAATACCTCGACCAGCCGTCCCAAAGAAATATTCGGGAGAACTGATGAACATGGACATAACTTGTATCGGTAATCCTTCAATAGTGCAAACACATGGGGTAAATACATTAGTTTTTCATGGTGATAGCATACTCGATATGAATATGTTGGTTCCTGGTTTAGATAATAATAAACCTGCTGAAACGATGAAAGAATTGTTAAAATGTCGTCATTTAGCACCTATTTATGGAAAAAAGACCCAAATTGCCCCAACTAGTAAAGATTGGCTAACAATTGATAAAATTCCAGATATCTTTCACACAGGACATATGCATATCAATGACATGGGATCATACAATAAAATTCTATTGGTTAATTCTGGATGTTTTCAAAGCCAAACAGATTTTATGAAATCATTAGGGATCCATCCTACACCAGGAATCTTGTCAATAATTGATTTAGATACTTTAAAAGGAACTCAACTAGACTTAAAAAGTAGTGTTTAATAATTTATTTAATAACAAGTAAGAAATGATTATAATCAATGAATTTAGCAGATCCCCCTATTAATAACCCAGAATTATTTTTATTATATCTTTGGAAAATAATTGATTTACCTACTCTTTCGTCGAATAACCTTTTATTCAAAATATCGTATGATCTCTTTTTACTTCCTCCAGATAAAGCAATTGAATTTATAAATTCATGCATCGAAAATAAATTACTTGTTGTAACTGATAAAAGCGATCTAGCATTATCAAATTCCTTAAAAATAAAATTAAATGAATGGCAAAAACGTAGAAAAAATGAGATTCAACAGAATATAAATTCAATAAAGAAAATCCATCAATTAAAAACCACTATCGAGAAAGAGAAATCCACAAATTTTAGTTCATATCTTAAATCTCTAGTAGAAAAAGAGACCTTAAATAGAGCGGTAAGAGTTACCAGCGAGGCGTTTGAAATAAAAGAACTTGATTTTAATAAAGGAATTATTAAAGCAACAGTTTCAGGCTCAAAAGAAGACCCTTATATTATTGAAATAGATATAAATAACAAACATATAAAACATGATTGTCATGATTTTGAAGTAAGAAGAAGTAAAAATAAACAATTCTGCAAACATTTAACTAAGTTCTTTTTATTGCTGAGAGATAGTCATATGGCTTCAACTGAACAAATTCTTAAGACACTATCAGAAAATCTTGAGAAATGGAACTTTATTTCTTAGATCAACTTTTTGAATATGTTATTTTTTAATTTAACTCTATCTATTTGTAATAAAGTTGGTTTATGATTTAATATTGCTTGAATTTTATCAATTTCAGAAAGTACCTTTTCGACTATATCTAATCCAATATCTAGTATAATAATTTTTGTTCTCCCATAATGCCCCATTGATTTAACTTCTGCAGAAATTATCCCCGCTAAATTAAGTTCGTTAATATAATCACTAATTCTTCGTTTAGTTAATTGTCTAACGCCTGGGATAAGTCCTCGAATTTCAGAATGTACTTCATAAATATCACCTGAAGTTATGATATGATCAGAACTATATTTGGAAATTAAATATACTGCCGTTAGAACTAATTGGGCTTGAAGTGGCATACCTTTAAGATATTCCATAATATGATCTTTTTCCAAATCATCTTGAGCTCTCTCGACATACTTAGAGTTTATACTTTTGCTTTGAGCTCTTTCAGCTAATTCTCCTGCTTTTCGTAGCAATTGTAATGCTTTTCTAGCATCCCCATGCTCTTTAGCTGCGATGGCAGCACACAAAGGGATAACATCCTCCTTTAAAACGCTCTCGTGAAACGCAATTTTTGCTCTTTTATTAAGGATATCTCTGAGTTCACTTGCATCATAGGAAGGAAATACTATAAATTCCTCTCCTAAACTCGATAAAATTCTTGGATCTAAGCTGCTTCTAAACTTCAATTTATTCGAAATACCTATTAAGCTAGTCTTGCATTGATCCAAGTTTTCATTCAACCTTGTTAAGTCATATAGTATTTCATTTCCTCCTTTTTTCTCTATTAAAATATCTATCTCATCTAAAACCAAAAAACATATTGAATTCTTCACTTTAGAATCTAATAAACCTAGTAATTTCTTAAAGATTATATCTTTAGGAAGACCTGTTGGTGGGATTTTCTCATCTCTTGAGATAGTATTGTAAGTATGTGCTAAAATGCGATATGGCGTGGAAACTACATTACAATTGATATATATCCACCAAGGTTTTATCTCTGTGTTTTGTTGTGCTAATTTTTGGCTTATATATCTAATAGTAGCAGTCTTACCGGTTCCAGTCTGACCATAACACAGAAAGCTCGGAGGAGCGTCACCAAATAAAGCACAAGCAGTTTTTTCAGCAATGTCTTTTATTTGCACATCTCGATGAGGTAATTCATGAGGAATATAAGATGGCTCTAAAGCATCACGATTATTAAAAATTCTTGGTCCTTTAAGATAATTCTTGTAAAATTTATCAATACTAAATTTATAATTATTGTTATCGTTTTTCAACAACCTTAACACCAATGGTTAAATTTTCATAAAGTGTTTTCCACTCGAAATACTACTCTACAAATTATATTTCTACTGTATTTATAAAATTAATTATTAATCTTTAATTTAATCGAAAGATGTTAAAGCCTTAACATCTATTTTGAGTAATCTTTTCAATAAATTATATTAATAATGTCAGTACTTTAAAAGAATATTATTTATGAAGCAATATTTATTAAGATCTTATTAATAAATTTATGATTACAAATAATTTAATTTAATCAAAAATTTGTTTAATTATTTATTTTATTAATAATATTCACTAATTAGGGTATTAGGAAAAATTGACGGCAGAAGAGAAATCATTAGAAAGAGAAAAAAGAAATAAAAAAATCGCAGTAATTCTCGCTTTGTTTTTCGCTTTCTTAATTTTTATTAATTTCCTAGTTATTTCATTTATTTTTACATGGGCAGATTGGGTTGGATTATTAATTTTTTCACTTTTGTTAATTGTTCCAGCATATATTTCAAACGCTTCAATGGTCATCACCGGGGGAGGGCGCCCTATTGATGGTGGTAAACTTTTTAGAGACGGAAAAAGAATATTGGGTGATCATAAAACAGTAAAAGGTTTAAAAGGGCCATTATATATTGGTATACCTATTTCATTTATTATTTTTATACTTTTTTTCATTCTATGGCAACCAATTGAAGAAATTATTATTCAAGCTTCAACAGAAGGGCTGTACATCCTGTATAATGATATAAACATCTTTCAGTATTATTTTATTGGAGGAGAAGTTCCATTAAATTTTTTAGTACTACTCATAAGAATAATACTTGCTTCTTATGGAGCAGTACTTGGTGATCTAGTGGGATCTTTTCTTAAGAGAAGATTCGATATTAAGAGTGGGGCACCATTTTGGATTGTTGATCAGTTAGATTTTGCAATAATAGCAATCCTTTTTGTGTCGATTCCTGGGTTTATCTCTCCACAGTTGTTTTTGTTACCCGACATTTATATACTCATTTTCTTGATAATACTTACGCCTGCCGTGAGTATAATCGCAAATACGGTAGCATATTTTGTAGGGCTAAAGTCAGTGCCCTACTGAAATTTTTAATCTACTATTTTGCATTTAATTTCGAGAGGAGTGATTTTATTTTCCAGAACTAGGAATTTTTGACATAGCTCATTTAAGCTTTTAATATATTCACCTTTTCGTCCTATAGCAATACCTCTTTCTTTATAAGTTAAAAAATACAGTGAAACTTCTCTTATCCCTGAAGACTCATCTTTTTCTATTCTTATATCATGGATATAGAGATCTGGAAAAAAACTAAACAGTAGATTAATAAATACATTCTCAACTCTAATAATTAAAACTTTTTTAGTTTTAAATTCCCTTCTCATAGAGTCAAGATAATACTTAGAAAAAAAATAGCTCTCTTTTTTTACAAAAAAGAAGATATATTTATCGATTACAACTATAAATTCTGGAAATATCCCCTTTGTTTTAGTATAAAAGTACTTACGTAACTTAAGTTCAAAATTAGAATATTTCTTAACAAATGAAAGCATTTGATAAAAATATAAATCATCGAGTATTGTGTAAAAACCCATGTTACATTTTCCTTAGGAAAAAATTTAAAGTACAAAGAAATTCAATTAATTAGCTAAAAATTTTAATATCCACTTAGAAGGAATTTTTAGATATTATAAAAGAGAAATGAAAAACACCGGATTTAAGTTTATGGATCATACTGCTGATGTTAGTGTTAAAAGTTGGGGTAGAAGTCTAGAAGAAGCTTTTTCTCAAACAGCACTAAGCTTAATGACAATAATCACTCCTAACTTGAAAAGGATATCACAAAAAGTAGAGAAAATGATTGAAATTGTGTCAGAAGATAAATATGCATTGTGTTTTGATTTCTTATCTGAATTTCTTTATTTGTTTGATGTAGAAGATTTAGTCTTTAGTAACGTATCGGTAATATCTATACAGAAAATAGAAGAACAATATAAATTGATCGCTTTGGCTAAAGGCGAAGCATTTGATAGAAATAAACATGAAATTGGGACGGAAGTAAAAGCCATTACTTATTCTTTTATGAATATTGAAGAAAAAAAGAAGAAAGTAGAGATATCCATAGTATTTGATATATAATTTTAAATCTTAATATTATCCTTTAACAACACCTACAGGTACTAACCTTACGATTTTTTCAACTATTCCTAGATCATGGCTAACTTGAACGACTTGATCAATATCCTTATAAGCACCAGGACTTTCTTCCGCAAGAACCTTCATAGAAGCGCTTTTTACTAGGATTCCTTTTTTTCCTAATTCTTCTTTTACTTTTGTGCCCCAATAACGTTTAATAGCTTTTGATCTTGACATGATACGACCAGATCCGTGAGCGGTTGATCCAAAAGATAGTTCCATCGCTCTTGGTTTACCTACACATAAATATGAAGCTGATCCCATGGTTCCGGGGATAAAAGCCGGTTGACCAATATCTTTATAATCTTGAGGTAAAGCAGGGTGTTTGGGAGGAAATGCTCTCGTTGCACCTTTACGATGGACGTTTAACTTCATCTTTTTACCATCCACATCGTGTTCCTCGATCTTTAGAATATTATGGCATACACCATAAATCATATGCATATCTAATGCATCAACATCTTTGTTAAATGCATTTTGAAAAGATTCTCTTAACCAGTGAGTAATCAGCTGACGATTTGTAAAACCAAAATTAGCAGCGCATGCCATCTGTTTTAAATAATTTTGTGCTTCAGGTGTATCTGCTGGTACACATGCCAGTTCTCTGTCTGGTACTCTAATTTTATACTTGCTCATAGCCTTTTCGATATTACGCAAGCTATCCGTACATACTTGATGACCCAATGCTCTACTTCCAGTATGAACCATAATATTGATCTGATTTTTTTCAAAAATTCCCAATTTTTTAGCAACTGTTTTATTATAAATCTCATCTACTCTTTGTATTTCTAGAAAATGATTCCCACTTCCTAAAGAACCAAGCTGTTTGATAGCTCTTTGTTTTGCCTTTTGAGATACTAAGGAAGCATCTGCATTCTTTAGACAGCCGTTTTCTTCTAAATGCTCAGCGTCCTCCTCAATAGCATACCCATTATCTAAAGCCCAATTCACTCCATTATTTAAAACGTTATCCAAGTCAGAATAACTTATATTTAATTTACCCTTTGAACCGAGTCCTGAAGGGATGCTTCTATAAATATTTTCTAACAACTCAGGAAGTAATTTTCTAATATCTTTGAGAAATAAATTTGTTCTTAATAAACGCACACCACAATTTATGTCATAACCAACGCCCCCAGGGGAGATCATTCCAGTTTCGGCTTCAGTTCCAGCAACTCCACCAATACAAAAACCATAACCTTGATGAGCATCAGATAATGCAATAGCGTGCTTTTGTATTCCCGGCAAACACGCGACATTGCATATTTGATCTAATGTACGATCTCCCTTGATTTTTTCTAATATATAGTCATTAGCATAGATTTTAACAGGAACTCTCATCTGGAATTTTTCGATATTACCTTGAATCCGAGTCATTAACGTTTTCGGAGGAATCTCGTAAATATTTTCCTCAATTTTATTTACATTCATCTTAAAGTTATAAATCAGTTAGTTTTCAAAAATTTATTCATTTAATTCTATAACGTGTTAAAATTTATCACATAATTTAATCTTACTATTATTCTTGTTTTATTGATTTTTTTACTTTTTTCCTCAAAGGTCAAGATTTGTTTAGCTTGTTTCTAACTTACAAAGTTTGCTACTTCTTCTTTATATACGTCTACAAGATAATATGTTTGAAAATATCCTAGTTTTTGCTTTTTGTATAGTACTATGCATAGTTTCAGTCATACATGGAATTATTCTAATTCATAAAAGCAAGATCAGTGAATTAAATGGAATAATTCCCTAAAAAAAAGATAGGAAAAAATTACTTGATTTCGACGAAGGAAAGAAGCTCTAACTTGTCCAGATTATTCATTATCTTCTGAATTTCTGGCACCGGGCGACCTGACTCTTCCGCTATATCTGGTAATGTGTGAAAGCCGTCAGCTAAATGCGCAATATCAAACTCAGCCGCATCTAAAACCCCCGTCGCAATAACCTGCTTTGGTAAGCGTTTACCCGCCCACTCCGGCTTTACATCCTTAACTTCGCGCAAATCCTCCGCTGAAAGCACCAACCCCTTCTTTGCGATACGCTTCTGCGATTTAATAAAATCCTTCTTGAATATTTTGAGTATCGGGATCTTTAGCTCGATCTCCGCAACCTTGCCTACTTTCAGGATATCATCGATTATACTCTCAAAATCCCGAAAAATACGGACGTCACCGGACCAGCTCTCAAGCTGATCACCGAATTTCCCAACGAATTTGTCAATAATATCAGTCAGGGCTCTATGCGTGATTTTTGCATCATCGTTCTTATCTGCCGCAGCGGTACATAAGACACCCTCCTTAAAAACAAGCAAAAGATAAAAAACTTGCATATCTATCACTTTTAATTCCCCTGATCCTTTGGAGAATTCAACTGAAAAATCTTTAAGTGCAGTAAGAAAACCACTTACTAAATCTTGGTTAAATTGTATACTCCCATAATTCCGATGTATTAAACAGATACCTGTGTGTTGGTGGATAAGGTAAAAATTGTGCAACATAGTCAAAACCTCAACTTATATTTTATAACTTATTTCTTAATGTATATTTAATAAGATTATGATAATTTAAATTTCTGCATGAGTAAAAGAAAATCTAAATTTTATTTATTGATATCATATAACGATCTTATTTTGAAAGAGTCTAAAATATCCTGTTTTGAATACTCTGTATTACCTTTCACCACTTTTAAGATTTCGATATCTATAATATATGTTTCCTCAGGATCCATAGAAAAAAAGTTATCTGAAGCGATAAAATCAACCAAATCAGAAGTAATGAAGACATATAAGGCAATTTCATTTGCATTAAGGATTAATCTGAAGAGATTATCAGTATTCCTTTCTCCGGGTAAATCTTCCCAAGAAGAGGTTATCTCTGCATCTTTCAATTTAAAAGACTTCGGGGAATCAAATAATCGAAAACCTCTATGAATTAATTGGTGGATTTTTCCTTTTCGATTTAATTTATAAAAAACGATATTATTTTGAAGGGATGATTGATCTGTATTTAGGTTACTAACATCCACTGATTCGAGTTTTAAAGAACTACAAGGTAAAATCGTAGAAGAATTAACTCCCTTCAATAACAAAATCCCTTCAGAATTCATTATTTTCCAATCCAGTTCAATTTCGCATGATTTTTTTAAATCATTTGTCACCCATATTTCAATTTGGTTAGGATCCTCCTTAACACTGGCAAATAAAGGTTGATAGAATCGTTTGGCAAAATAATGAAGTGCTTTCCACCTTCCATAATAATCCAATGAAGACCAACTTGCAACAGGCCAGCAATCATTCAATTGCCAGTAAAGAGATCCCATACAATGATAATCAGTACGGTTTTGTCTCCAATATTCTACACCATATTCAATTGCTTCAGCTTGTGTGATTTGCGATAAAATTACTTGATGTTCGAATTCTTGAGGTATCGAAAAACGCTTATCCATATAATCCATAATTTTCTGATTACCAGCGGGATTTTTCTGATGATTTTCCATGATGGGGGAATTGAAATCATATTGATCAATGGGACAAAATGATTCAATAGTTTTCAATGAGGGAAAAGATTCAAAGCCAAATTCAGACATAAAACGAGTATTGAACTTTCTATAAGCAGAAAATGGCATATTTCCATGCCAAACTGCCCAGTAGTGTGAATCACCGATATTGGGATTATTTGAACTTCCTCCTGTAAGTTTTTCACTAATAAAACCACTTGATGGTGAACTAGGCCAATATGGCCGAGTAGGGTCAAATTTCTTTATTAGACGAGGTAACATCTCTTCAAAGATTCTCAAATAAAAATCAGTCAAAAAATTAAGTCTTTCTCTATTATCTTCAATTACCCCTGAACTAATTAACATCCCTTTCCATAAACTTTCAATTTCATTATTACCACACCATAATGCAAGGCTAGGATGCCTTCGTAATCTCTTTATGTTTTGAATTGCTTCTTGTTCTACATTTTCAATAAACTCGGTATTATATGGATAAAGTGCGCAAGCGAATGGGAAATCTTGCCAGACTAATAGCCCTAATTCATCACAAGAATTATAAAAAGACTCATCCTCATAAATCCCACCACCCCACACACGAATCATATTCATGTTAGCACTTTTGGCATAATTCAAATTCATAGAATAAAGACCTAGCTTCTTACCTCTCGGAATAAGGCTATCGATAGGAATCCAATTTGCACCCTTTGCAAAAAGCGGAATCCCATTAAGAAGAAAATAGAATGTTTCCCCCCACCTATCCCGTTTTCTAATGAGTTGAATATCTCGTAATCCTATTTGTTGAGTTATTTTTTCTACTACTTCTCCTTTTAAGATTAATATTTCTAGTTGGTATAGGTTTGGGGTACCCAGATCGTGCGTCCACCATAAGAAGGGATTTTCAATATCAAATCCGATTGTTTCTTTTTCCTTATTCAGAGGGATTTCCTTAATAACCACTTCATCGTTGGGTGCCTTTAACTCAGCCTTAATTTTATAATCTAAATCCGAAATATTTTCAACGTTTAATCCAAATTCAATTTCTATAAGTAGTTTTGCGGAATTTACTTCAATTGTAGAAAAATCCTTGGGATCACTAATATTCAATGGATCCTTGTTATATTCGAGATTGCTATAAGGAAAAACAGAATTGATTTTAATATCGTTATAACCTATTATTTCAACAGTTTTCCATATACCGATATCTGGTAATTTCGGACCCCAATCCCAGCCAAACGAATGCTGAGCTTTCCTCAAATAGGGAACTCCCGGGATTGCTGGGTATCCCGTGTTTAGTTTTACTTTATTTCGTTCTATTTCTTCACGGCTTTTTGCGGTTGGACTCTTAAAATTGACTACTAATCTATTACTTGTTTGCCTTAAATTAGATTTCACTTCATAATCATATCTTACAAACATATTATTTGGAAAACCTATTACCTCACCATTTAAAGTCACTTCGGCTATCGTATCTAATCCATGAAATCGGAGTAAAAAATTCTTATGTTCCAAAAAACTCGGATCTACGTTAAATTCTATCTCGTATACCCAATTCGACTCATATACCCATTTCATTTCATGCTCATTTACACCATAAAAGGGATCAGCTATGATTTCATTTTCTAGTAAAGCTTCAAAAACAGTTCCAGGAACTTGGCCCTCTATTTCAATCGATTTTTCTAGATTTTTAATCTTCCATGTCCCATCTAATGAAATCTTCTCAACTTTTTGTAATATTCTTACCAACTCTTAAGTAATTGAATGAATTTTAAATATACTTTTTATAATTAAATGAAAAAAATCTTAAATAATTTAATATCAAGTATTACTTTAATCAAAAATAGATAAATTTAAGGAAGAATTAATTTGAATTTTTATTTATTCATAGTAACCGTTCCCACTGTTGAAGAGGGAAAAAAAATCATTAAAAATTTAATTGAAAGTAAGCTCGCAGCTTGTGTGAATATGATAAAAAACATTTCTTCAGTATATAGATGGAAGGAAGAAATACACGAGGATAATGAACATCTACTACTAATCAAAACTACAGAAGAAAAATGTGAATCTGTAATTCAAAAAATTAATGAAATTCATTCATATTCCGTTCCCGAATGTATTGGGTTTAAAATTGATAAAGGATCTGAAAAATATTTAAATTGGGTTAAGGATGTTGTAGATTGATTAAGAATTAACTCACGGGAAACTATGATAAACGATATATTTCAGTTAAACTGGGTATTTGTTGATACGGTTATAATAATTCTATTAATTTTATTACTACTTGGTGTAAAGTTGTTCAAAGCAACTCATCGATGGCGCTTAAGTTTTTCTAATAATAATTTGGAATTTTATTCTTTTTCGAAAACACCCGCTAATTTAAAAAGCCGTTTTATTAAGATAAAACATTGGAGTATAACTAAAAATTCACCTATAATAAAAAACAACAATAAAACTCCACTAATCTTGATCTTGAGAACTAATGTAAAGAGAAAACTTATTAAAATCTTAACTGAGGGTTTAAGTAGCTATGGTTTCACGATAATCAATGCAAAGATTAAGATTAAATACAACTCGAAAACAGGAAATGAACTTATTAAGAGCGAAGTAAAATCTCTAATATCATCCGCATTTGATTTTTTTGAAAAGAAAGGATTAATAAATACCTTTGATCACCTTACAATAAATTATTCAAAATCTTTTGTACCACCGACAGCAATTTTATCGGAACCTGATAATATTGGACTAATTCTTATTAACCCCAAAATTAATAAAATGAATATTGGACGTTTTAAAGAGATACAAATTAATTCATTGCAATATCCTCGACTTTTCTATATCTTCAGTAAAAGAAACATTTTTATTTTAAAAAATAGAAGCTTAAAGCGTTTGATCAAAGAATCTGATGATAAAAACACCATTATCGCAAAATTAACAACTCTGGAAAGATCGAATAGAAATTTTAAATATTACGAGACTATTCTTTTGGGTACTATCATTGATATAATAGAAAATAAATTAATGGAATCTAAAGACACCTATTGATCCATGAAGAGTAGTAAAATTTTAAGAGATCACCAAAACTCCATAATTTATTCGGAAAAAAAATGGTTGATATTAAAAAATAAAAGAGAAAACGCTTTAAAATTGTTAGAGGTATTTGTTAAAGAGGGTTTTAATCCCTATATACATGGAAGCATTGCTCGGGGTGATGTTCATGAGGTTAGTGATATTGATATTATTTTTACTCAAAAAATCCCACCATTTCAGATTGAATACATATTAAGTAAAAATGGGTTTGAAAATTATTTCAGAGAGATTATTATGGCAACACCCTTAGATACAATCAAACTTTATATTCATTTGAGTGAATTAGAGAGCATCACCATTCCACTTTCTAAATTAGATAAAAAATTCATTGAATTTTATGATTATGGAGGAAAAATCACTTTAAATGAGTTAAAATCGAATATTAGAATATCTGGAATTGATAAAAGACTTGTTTTAATTAAACCCAATCCACAAGGACATAATGAAGTTTCAATTATAGGAAATGAAGCTCTTGCTGCTAAAGAGGTAGGTGTAAGTATCGATACTGTGAATGAACGTAAAAGAGTATTATTAAGAAGGGAGAGGTTTGGTAGAACTGGTGTATTTTTAAAAAGACAACTGCAGATTAGTGAATCCACCGAGGAAGTTCTAAAGAAGCTTGCGAAAAAGAAGTCTATTGTAAGAAAAAAACTAATTAAATAATGAAACACGCAAAATATATTAAATCTGAAGAAAATAACATTTATATTAAGGGAAGAGGTCTTCCCAAAGGGTGTAAATTTTGCTTAAAAGGGCAAAAAGCAGTCCTATTTATAAATGGAATTTGCCAAAAACCTGATCATTGTTCTTGGTATTGCCCCATTTCAACAGAAAGGAGAGGTAAAGATATCACTTTTGCAGATGAGATAGAAATTACTTCTAATGAAGGTTTACTAGAAGAAATCAATATGATTGAAGCTAAAGGGATGAGTATTACAGGAGGTGAGCCTCTTTCTGAATATAATTTAGAGAAAACTCTTGACTACATAAAATTCATTAAAGAACAAAAAGGTCGTAAATTTCATATTCATCTTTATACTAATGGTACTAATTTCAATGAATCAATTGCAGATAAACTTGCACTTGCCGGATTAGATGAAATTAGATTTCATCCACCTAAAGTACTTTGGACTAATATTGAATATGCCTTAAGAAAAGGATTTGATGTCGGAGCTGAAGTTCCCGTCATTCCCGATGTAGAAAAACAAGAAGAACTTCAAGATTTCATCATATACCTTAATAGCATCGGAGTTGACTTTATAAATTTAAATGAATTCGAATATTGCTTTCCCAATAGTCAATCGTTAAAAAGTAGAGGATTTCGTCTGAAAGAAGGATCTATTGCTTCTGTAGTTAATAGTCACAAGGTTGCAATTGATCTAATGAAGGGAATAAGCAATCAAGTTTCTATAAAAATACATTTTTGCCCTATACGTTCAAAAGATTACTATCAGTTGAAATATAGGTACTTACGACGAGCTAAAAATATTAGATTGCCATACGAGGTAATTACTGATGAAGGACTTTTAATTTTTGGACAAATTGAAGGTAACAAAGAAGCATTAGATAAATTTTATAATATTATGCTTTCTGAAATGAAAATAGATAAAGACATTATGTTTTCTGATGGCAAAAGTTTAAAATTACCCTTTTACCTTTCAATAGATAACAGAATTATATCTTTATTTGAAAGATTGCAACTGATCGGTTATATAGTTGAAATAACACCCTTTAGAGAGCAATTATATCAACAAATAACAGAAAAAACTCCTATAAAATTATTTAAGAAAGAGTTTGGTTTTAGTGAAAATTAATAATATAAATTCAAGGGATCTCAAGAAAATCTTGGTCCTTGAAGAGGAAAATTTCAAAGGAAATGCCTTTTCAAGAGATTTAATGGAAAAATTAATAAAAAGAAGTATCTTCTTTTTAAAACTGGAGGACGCTAAATTTAAAGATGAAATAATTGGTTTTATAATTGTTATAAGAGATAGGATTGATAGAGTGAATATTATAAATTTATTAATAAACCGAAAATTCCAAAATCAGGGTTATGGGACTCTGCTCCTAGAAAAAACCTTAGAGAAGATTAGGCAATTAAGAGCAATAAAAACGGTAGTCTTAAACGTTCAAGTAAGTAATTATTCTGCAATAAAATTATATGAGAAATTTAATTTTAGAAAAGATCCAAGAGAATTAGAGAATTACTATCAATCTGGGGAAAACGCTTTTTTAATGAAATTGGATATAAACTCTCTATAAACTAAAACTTATAAATAAATTCTTTTATAATTTGTGTAAATAGTAATTATTTCAGATCAATTTTAAACAAAAGGGATTGATAAAAAGTGACCCCAGTAGATAAGGAAATGCAAGAAGAAATTAAGAAAGGTGTCAGCCTTGCAAAAGTTGATGCCGCAGATCTCCAAAAAAGAGAAGAAGAAAAAAAGAAACGCATGGAAGAACTTGAGAAAGTCAAGGCAGCTTTAGGTCAAAAAGATTAATTTTTTGATACATAAGTTATTTTTTTATCTTTTTTATTTATTTTATTTATTTTATTTTTATATTTAGTGATTTTGAATAAAATTAAGCTTTTTTTATAATATTACTTACTACTAAATAACGAGAATTTTTATAGGAGTTAGTCTTAGGATTTGAAAATTCATCATATTGATCAAAAACAAAGAGAAATCATCGTTACGCCCGAAAATCTTAATGATTTATGGGCTCTTTACAATATAATTAGGGAGGGTGATGAGATTTCCGCCCGTACCCAAAGAAGAGTCGTTTTAAAAGAGGGATCAAAGGGTGAAAGAAAAAAAATGAGATTGAAACTAAAAACAGAGACTGTTTCATTTCATGAGTTTTCAAATCGATTAAGAGTGAAAGGAAAAATTTTAGAGGGACCAGAAGATTTTGTTAGTTTTGGGTCTTATCATACTTTTAATATAGAACCTTTGCAAAAAATCGAGATCATCAAAGAATCATGGTCTAAGAATGAATTGCGAAGACTAAAAGAAAGTTCCAAATTTGAACCCAATTTTATCATTTTCTTTGTAGCAATTGAAACAGGATTAGCAACTATTGCGATTATAACGAATTTTAGTCATAATAGGATAGCAACTATCAAAAAACATATCCCCGGAAAAAGATACCAAACATCCTATCGTAACAAGGCTTTGAGTGAATTTTATGAGGATATTGGGAAAGTAACTATGGAAAATTTAAAAGTATATAAGGTGGATTTAATCATCTTATCTGGTCCTGGAAATACTAAAAATCATTTTATGGAATATTTAAAAAAAATACTAAATTCAACCCTAAACATTGAAATTCAGCTTTGTCATGCAAGCTCTGGTACCGAAAGTGCAATTACTGAAACTTTAAAGTCTAAAGAATTAGCCAAATTAAAAAAGCAGGTTAAAGTAATACAAGAGACTGAAAAAATCGAGAATATTTTTACTCAATTTTCTCTTGATGCTGACTTTATTCTTATTGGATTAGAAGAAGTATTTGAAGCTTCTGAACGAGGTGCAATTAAACAGTTATTAATTGCTGATATAATGATTCGTGGAGCTTCTAAAGAAAAAAAGCTGAAAATTGAAACGGTTATAACAAATGTTGAAAATTCTGGGGGAGAAATAAGTATTATGAGCACTGAAAATATTGCTGGAGAACAATTGGTGAATTTAGGATCGATTATAGGAATTTTAAGATATAAAACTCAATAGTTAAATATGACTTCTACAGTTAATTACATCAATAAAAAATCAGGAATTCCACTTTACGGTGTTGATTTTATAGGAGTAATTGATCGTGGAACAAATGTTATAGAACTTAAACCTTTAACAATATGCAATTTAAAATGCAGATACTGTTTTGTGAGTGCTGGGGATTATTCAAATAATTTCATTATTGATCCCGACTATTTAATCGAAAAAGTTGATGAATTAATAGAAATTAAAGGAAGACACGATATAGAAATTCATTTTGCTCCATACGGGGAAATATTACTTTATCCAAAATTACTCGAGTTAATCGAAAAGCTATGGGGTATAGAAGGAATTGCCAGAATTTCTATGCAATCTAACGGTTTACTCCTTAATGATGAAATTATCAAAAATTTAGAAAGAGTTAACCTTACACGAATCAATATTAGCCTAAATTCTTTAATTGAAGAAAAAGCGGAGTACTTATGTAACTGTAAAGATTACAAAATGAATTCTCTCCTAAAAAATATTGATGTCATCTTAGACTCTAACATAAATATGTTAATCGCACCAGTATGGTTTCCTGGAGAAAATGATAACGATATTGAAGAGATTATTAAATACATCGTTAGATTGAGATCACAAGGGCATTCTGAAAGAAAACTACAAATTGGTATTCAAAAATACTTGATGTATAAAACGGGAAGAAAGTTAAAAAAAATTAGACCAAAAAGCTGGGATTATTTCTATAAACAATTAACTAGATTAGAAAAGAAATACAAAATTAAGTTAAAACTGGGTCCTAAAGACTTTGGTATTCACAAACGTACTACTTTTACACCTTTAAAACTTAAAAAAGATGATGTTATAAATTTAAGTGTTATATCTATTGGCCGTTGGGAAAATGAATATATTGGCAAAATAAATGATAATTTTGGGATAAAATTGATTATAAGCAAACGATCACTTGGT
>JAGXNR010000080.1 GCA_019894875.1 Promethearchaeota archaeon
GTTTATTACTTCTACAATATCCCCACTTTTTACTCCTATTTTGTCTGCATTTGATTGGCAAATTACTACTTTATCTTTTATTTCATTGTTTGCATCAACAAAGAGTTTTAATTCTGTCATTTTACTCACTTTATTTTTTCTGAATTGACTATTACCATTTAAGTAATGAAGATTTAAATTTCTAATCTCATATCTTCATTATTATAATTAATATTAAACTAATATCGTTATAAGATATTTATCTAGATTTGATATACCTAATTATACAAATAAAATTATCTACAAAATTATAATCTCGATTTTCTCTTTCAGAGTGAAGGTCCAATAAGTGAATTTATTGATTTCCTTGTTTTCCTTACCCCTTTTATGGGTATCTCTTCTGGATCTCCCCAGAATAATATCTGAACACTTTTACAACCTTTCCCAGGTCTGCTGAAAGTCTTGAAGCACCCATTAAAAAGAAACGCCCAGCAACACTAAGAATTATGAACCCATTGTCGCCACGTAATATAATTTCTAAAATATTCTTAAAACCAAGACTTTCTATCGCGTCACTACCTGATTGCACAACTACTGCGCTTAAGCTAGCAAACAAGTCAGGGTCAACATTATATCCTGGGACTGCACTGAAAGCTAAGCGTAAACCTTCACGAGTAATAAGAGCAAGCGCCTCCAATTCGCTGTATTCAGTAATTGAACCAAGGAAGGTTGAGAGGGCCTGTGCTTCATCCGGAGTTAATTCTGCCATAATGCTTTAAAATTTTTTTTTCAATTAATAATAAGTAAAAAATTAATTCTTAAAAATTTATATTTAGAAAAAAATTAAAAAAAATTAAGGAAAAAGTCGAATATGCTCTCTTTTTATGGAAATCTTTAATTAATTCATATTAATAAACATGAAACCATTTTTTAGCCAATTAACTAAAAATCATCCCCTACTTAGCAAAAGCGCAGGTCTGATATATGCAAATAGATCCTCTCAAATCATTGGTGATTTTCTCGACCTACTAATTTATTTCCCTTACCTTAAATAAGCTTATCCCCTCACAGATCAGACATTTCAACTCTTTCTGTAATTTAAACCTCCTATCCTGAACTACCTTTATAATAAGTATTCGCAAGTTATAGTCCCCCTTCCGTAGATGAGGATCTTTTATTCTAATTGATTTCTTTTTTCTCCATTAACCTACAATAAGTTAAAATAATTAAATTTCTTTGGACTATAAATTTATTATAAAAAGAAAAATACAAATTTTTTTTAAGTTGTACCAGCTTTATCATATCTTTGACAACCTTTCCTTCGGAAATACCCTATTACCTTATAAATATGTTTTCTAGAAATGGGGATAAAAAACTTGATTCTTTCTGAGGTATGGGAACAAGTTCATTAGCTGCAATGATTTCATCAAGAAATTCAATAGAGTATGAGATCAACCCTGAAAATATAAAATTTTATAAAAAAAAATAGAAAATGTTATAAAATTGAATAACGATACCAATATTAATAGGTTATGTCAAAACATCGAATTCAATGATAAATATAAAATGAAATCTAAAGATGTACAATATAATGTTGTTAATTATAATTTTCCTATCATTACTAAACAAGTGATCGATTTTTTATTATATACTATAAGGAGTATATTGAGAATAACTAAGAATTAATTCTGGACCATGAGAAATTCGAGTTTAACCGCAGCAATAAATTCTTAGGTAATTTTTTTTTTACTGGTTAGGAAAAAATGAGAATGTTTCAAAATCAATTCAAAATTACCTGTCAATTATTAAAGAGGTGATTTTTTTGGAAGATCAAAGTAATGAATTTCAACAATTAAAAGATTTAATTCATGAATTAAAGTTAGAACTAACACAGAAAAATCAAAAGATCAATGACTATATTGAAATTATACAAGATAATGAGGAAGAACTGATGAAACTTCATGAACTAATCTTAAAAAACCCCTCTCATGAAAATATCCAAGAATTAATCGAATCTAAATATATCTTTGATTTAAAAGAAAAGGAGCGAGAGATAAGAGACTTGAAAAACCGTATGGGCTTTTTAAGAAAAGAGAGAATCGCTGCCCAAAGAGATCTAGAAGAAATTAGAAGAAATGAGCAATCGTCTGCAATAAACATAGAGCTGATAAGAGAAAAAGAGAAAGTAACTAAAGATTTATTGAATCTTGAGACCACAATTAATGAACTACGAAAAAAACATTATTTGCAAGAATTATTGATTGCTAATTTTAAAAAAGAAATTGGTGAAAAAGACAAGCAAGTTAAGGAATTAAATACAACCATTATGGAATTAAACAAAGAATTAGTGATTAAAAAATCGATATTATCAGGAAATTTTGACAAAAATTTGAAAAAGGAGCTAAATAAAAGACTCCAAAATGAACTTCTTAAATATAAGGAACTCGTGAAAGATCTTAGAGAAAAATTGATTAGATATAAAAAATCTAAGGGAAACAAAATAGAGCATAATATTGAGGTAAGCGACCTTAAGAATAGAATCACATTGCTAAAAAAAGAATTGGAGAGTAGAAATAGGGTAATTAATGATCTAAGATCTCAGAAATAACTATTTTATAACTTTTATTGTAAAATTAATAATTTATTTGAGTTTTAATTAGGATCTAGTTTTTTAATCTTATCAAGTACAAAATAGTTAATTCTCTCTACCTTAGGATCTCGATAATATGTTTGTTCGACAGCTCAAGAAAATATACCACAAATTAGAATTTTGAACAAGTTATAATATATATTAATACCCTAATTCCTAATTTAAAAGAGATTGATAGCTTAATATATGAGTAGTTTTCTTTGAAATTCAATTCACCTAACATTTGCAGTTTCTTTGCTAACTGCTAAACTAAAATTTCAATTATAAATACGGCATCTTTAAAAATTTAGGTTAAAAAATAAATACTCACCCAAGTCATTATTTCCTAGTACAAAGAAATATATATGTTTATTATTATACATTTTTGTAAGCGTCTTATACATTTTTGTAAGCCTACAAATGCTAAGATAGAATAAGGATTGGGGGTAAAAGTGAATATTGATATTAAATTTAAGAAGAGAATAAAGAGTAGGGTTAAATTTCTAGTATTTCTACTTATAATCATATTAATTCCATCAATAATTAGTTCTTCTTTATTTAAGATTTCTGGCGGGAAATTAGAAGATAATATTGAAAAGGATGATACAACAGAACTACAACTCCCAATTCCTTCAAGCAGTCTTCCTAATGCGGAATATTTTAATTATTATAAGATAATAACAATCGATCACACAAAGGTCAATGGATCAGTTGATTTTACTAATTTTCCCGTTTTAATTTCTATTATTGACTCCGACTTGGATGACAAGGCTCAGTTTGATGGTGATGATATTGCTTTTGCTAATAATACTGCTTGGTTAGATCATGAAATAGAACTATATGACCCAAGTTATACTTTTAATGAAGCTCAACTGATAACCTGGATTCGAATTCCTCTTCTATCCACTTCTAGTGATACAAGCATATTCATGTTTTACGGTAATAACACCATGGATTCCCAAGAAAATTCAACAGGGGTTTGGAGTGCAAAATATGATGGGATATGGCACTTAAAGGAAGATCCTAGTATTGGAGGGACAAATAATATTAAAGATTCAACTTCAAATCATAATGATGGAACTTCTTACTTGATGGGTTCTTTTGATCAGGTATTGGGGCAGATTGATGGTAGCTTAGATTTTGATGCAAGCAATGATTACATAGATATAGGTAATGTTAATGCAGAAATAAAAACTATTGAATTTTGGGTCAATCCTGATACACTTTCAAGCTTTTCTGAAAGCGAAACCGACTATCGAAATCCAACTGCCACTGGAGAAACCTATGATTCTTGGAATAATCCTACTAACGCTTATACAAGTAATAATATTAGAGCTTCAGCATCTGGTTATAACTTACGACAAGATTATTATAATTTTGGGTTTAATATACCTTCTGATGTGAATATAGAAGGTATTGTGGTATCCATTGAGGGGCGAGCCACACAAACAGGTGAATCTGCTCAGTGTTCAGTTGAAATTTCTGGAAATGGGGGTACTAATTATTATGCTCCATACAATAATGAACGAACCTGGTGGAGTACATTGGACTCATATCAATCAGTGGGGGGGCCAACAGAACAGTGGAATAAACCTGGGGGTTGGCTACCCTCTGATTTTAGTAATGCTAACTTTAGAGTGAGACTAACAGAATCAGGATACCATCCTTTAGAAATTGACCACGTGAGGGTAAAGGTTTATTATAGTGGTAGTATTGACATGCCATTGATCCAAATAAATGGTACTACTCAAATAGTAATTGACAACACTACTCATGAAATAAAAATAATTGGCTTTCCAAGCACACCCGATATTTATGTTGATGGAGAAATAGGGACTCCTATAAACCCAAATGAGTGGTATCACGTAGTAATTACTAGTACAACTGGAATCGATGCGTCAGCATTTATTATTGGTAGGGTTTCATCAGATTCGTTCGACGGTACTCTCGATGAAGTACGGATCTCCAATATGAATCTTGCAGCAGAGTGGATTATCACTGAATATAATAACCACTATGATCCGAATAGTTTTTACTCGGTTAGCGTAGAAACAACTTTACTCACCAATGTTCGAGTTAATGCTATCGATTTATATGGTAATCCAATTCCAAATGTAAATATTTCCATTATAGAAAATAATAAGATACTTAGGACCGATATCGCAGATTCTAATGGGACGGTTATTTTTGAAAATGTGGTCTCTATAGAAGAAAAGTATAATTTCAGTGTATCTATGAAATCAAATATTGCACCTTATATGACTATAGAAATCAATAGAACATTTAACGCAATCTTAATAGAGGGAAGTCTTCAAACTATTAATTTACTATGCAATGTTTCCAGAAATATCTTTAATGTTGTAGACGCTGATGGAATTCCTGTTGATTCTGGATGGATTATAGTTGGTAATAATACAGATCTAATTCAGAATTGTACGATTGACAATACTGGATGTGCAACATTTCGATGGTTAAATTCCTCCCCTTATCAATACAATTATACTGTATGGTATCGAGACATTAATTACAACCACGAAAATATTCATAGAATTATTGTGGGATCGGGAGATATTTTCACACCAAATTCTGAGGTAAATATAACTGCAATCTTAACTACAGTTAAATTTACAGTTCTTACTGTAAATAACCCAACACCTGTTGATGGGGCAAAATTAATATTAAGTAATCTTGAATCAGGTGAAAATATTATAAATTTAACATCAAATCTAAACGGTGAAGCAACCCTTAGATGGGTTAATTCCACTGGGATAAATAATTCAAATTATTCAATTAGAGTTAGTTTTTACGGAAGTTTCTGGGATTTTGAAATAAATATTCTTAATACAGGAAAAGTAGCAGAGACTAATTTTACTATAGCAAGTAAAATTGATTATAACATAAGCATTTATTTTGAACCCGCTGATTTAGAAGAGCTAGAGACAACAATAGTATCTTTAAATCCGAGCAATAATATAATAATAGAATGGGGTTCGAAGGTAAAAATAAGGAGTTTATTTAATGTTACTAGCGTATCTACTGGATTAGAACACTTATTAGGACCTACTTATGCAGATACAATGTTATGTCAAATATTTGAAGGAACAACACTTATTCATTCAAAATTATTTATTGAAGATTATGATTATATTGGCAGACATCAAGTAGAAATTGAAACTGATGAGTTAGAAACTGATACTATTTATATACTCAAGATAATAGCACAAAAATCTGGATATGTTTTACCTCCTGATGTAATATTGTCACTTTACCTTTTAGAAAATGAGTTACTATTGAATCAGTCGGAAAATGATGATTCAGATCAAACGATCTATTGGCAGGAGATAACCAACATGTCCGTAAAACCTTATGGTATAATATCTGAAGATTTTACTATAAAATATAGTATTCCTAATAGTTTTAATAATACTTATTTCAACTTTTCAATTCCTGATATCTCAAACGATTGGAATTTATCACAAATCACCTTTAATATTTATAATATATCATGGAATGTCGTTGAATCTAATATAAACATAACTATTGTTGATCCTTACGACTCTTTTCATATGTTTCACTATTCTAATCACAGTGGTTATAATTATATCACTGGTACTTGGAAGGGATTAGAGATTAAACTAGATAAAAGTAGTCCAACCAAGGATAACAATTTTGAGTTTATTATTGGAGGATCATTTGATGGTACGGTTGATGTTATAGCTGATGTCTCTTTCATTAGAGATAAAATTAACAACCAATATTCAAGATTCAATATTACGAACATCATCTCTATTTTGAGTGCAGCTGAAGGATGGGCAATTAAAAATATTACCTTTGAACTCTATAATTGCTATAACACTTCCAGTTGGAGTTTAGTTGATCCATTAAACGACTTTAAGCTAAATATTTCTACTAACGAAGGACTTAAATATTCACTAGATTCAGGGAGTCTTGGATTTGGGAAATTGACCATAGATAATTGTATTATTTACCCTATAGATAACCAATTCTTATTTACCATAGAAAATAATACAGAGATTATGTTTGATGCATTAATTAAAGTTGAATATGTCCAGGAATTTTATCAGAATCAGTTTTTAGAAATAAGTAATTTATCGAAAACAGAATATGGTTTTAGTAAGGGAGGAACTTTTCAAGTTAGTTATATCGAGAAAGAATGGATTGAAGAGTATGTAACATTAGAGATTAGAGGAATATCTAATGGTCCTGAGTATTTACTTCCATCAGAACTGGCAATGAATATTACCATAGATGGACAAAGATATAGTATTGAAGACGTATATCCTGGACAAGGAAGAATATCTTTAGAAGGTTTGAATAAAAATTCAATTTACACTGCCGTTATAGAAACCAATCAGACTGTTATTTTTAATCTGAATTTCACCACTAAATATTCGAGGATTGTATATTATGAAACATTAGGAACTGTATCTTATATAATAGAAGAAGCACCTTCATTATATGGTACAGTTCAATATTTTGAGGATTTAGAATATTATATACAAACTATTAATGCTTCATTGATTGATGCTTATGAATATTCTATAAAGTTTACTATTACAAAGGAACATTATGATTCTGCAACTAAAGTTTTTAAGTTAATAGTCTTGGATAGACCAACCTTACTCAATGAATCTATAGAATTTTTTAGAGTATTTGAGCAAATTTTTGTTTTGGAAGCAGTGAATTTTACATTTTTTTATACAGATAATATCACCCACCAGCCTATATCCGATCTTTCAGAACAACACTTTACTTGGGAAAGATATGATGCTCAAGGAAATGTCATAGAAACTAACCATGGTGATTTAATCTCTGCTTCTGATAAATCTTATATCTTAGATCTGAATACAGAGTATCTAGTAATTGGTGACTATTTTATTGTGATTACTTTTGATAAAAAAAATTATGATTATAAAATTGCTTTAGTTTATTTAACTATCAATGAGAGACCAACTTTAATCAATGGTATTTCTACACTAGGTACGATATATGATGACATAGATATGGCTGAAGCTAAAAATTACACTTTTTCATACGTAGATTTTCTGACTTCTGCAAATATAACAAATTTAAACAATCAGTCCTACAGTTATATAAGCACAAACCCAGATGATCCAAACGGTCAAGGAACATTATTATTTAATGCATCAAATAGTCTTTATGTATTAGATTTAGATACAGAAACCAAACCTAATGGAACCTATACTATTACTATTATACTAGGGAAAGAAAATTTTTCTATTCAGATTGCTACATTGGTTCTTTCAATCCAATATATAGAAACAGATTATAGATCTTATCTAACACTGATATCTTCAAATCCATTGGATCTTACTACAGATATCTTTTGGAGGGATATTATCTCTATAAATTTTAATTTTTCCAAGCATCATATTTCTGAACCAGAGACTTTATTTAATCCAGACGTTATTTCTGGACAATTTCGTGATATTGATAATTTACCAATTGGAAATCCAATCGATTTACTTCCTTATAATAACCTTACAGGAAATTTTACATTTATTTTTGATACTTCTAAATATGGTTTAATTGGCGGTCATTATTATGATTTAAGAATAACAGCAAAGCTTAGTGGGTTTACATCCCCAGATCCATTAGTTATTCCATTTCAAGTTAAAAATCTTCCTGTGGAACTAGAAGTAGTTAACTACACAACTAACACAAAATTCCCGGTCTACACCATTTCGAAATATTGGGATATAACATTCAATTTAACATTACGATTTACGGAGATTAACACAAGTTTACCTATAACTGACGCAACAGTATCATTTAGCTGGGAATATGGGGTGGGCATAATATTACCAGATAATACAAAAGGTGCTGGTTATTACTCCTTTTTATTTGATACAGGAAATGCAACCGACATTGGAGCCTATTCTATTAATTTCCTAGCAATTAAACAAAATTATTCAATTGGGTCACCATCTCCGAATTTTATCATTTACGTTATTGAAAGACCAACCTGTTTAAATTCTAATGAGGAAGTTCTCTATTTAAGTCCACCGACCTTATATATGAAAGATGGTGTTAATTTTACGTTCGAATATATTGATATTTTAAATTCTCAGAATGTAGGAAACGCCGAAGAAAAGAACTTCATTTTACAAAAACTGGATGAATTTGGAGTCCCAATTCCTGACGGATCAATATTTGGATCATTGTTAGAAACTACAGATCATCGATATATTTTAGATCTTAATACTGAGAAGCTGAATGACGGGGAATATTCAGTAATCATTTCCATAAAGAAAAAAAATTATAGTCTTAAAATCTCTATAATCTCTTTAACAATTAGTAAGCGAGAATTTATGTTTCAATCCTCTGTTGGCGATTTTCTGCGAATTGATTCCGGAGGTGATTTAAAATTCCATATCACTCTTACAGATCCTCATAACAATTCAGTTCCCATCATTGGAGCAAATCTGTATATCCTTCTTAAAGGAGAAAGATATAACTTTACGGAAATTGGAAATGGAACTTATTCAATTAGTATTCTAAATATCGATACCTCATTTTTTACGTCTAAAACTTTTGTTATAGTAGGTCATATTGAAAAAACAAATTTTAATCCCAAAACATTTTCAATAACCTTAGTGATTGAAATGGATGAGATATTTCTAGGCATACCGACATTTTATTTCATACTAGTATCATCTTTGATATTAATTTTTATTGGAAGTATTGTAGGATATAGGATTTATAAAAATGCTACAATCCCTTCTTTTGTTAAAAAAGTACGATTGATGAAAAAAGCTATTGAAGGCAAAAAAAAAATCTCAGATTCACTAATTTACCGTGATAAGGAAGTTTTTGTAGGTGAAAGAATTAATCATAAATGGGAGAAAGTTGGACTTTCAGTAGAAAGTATTTTTGGGATCAAGCTTGAGAAAAAACTATTGAAAGTTGAAAGAAAGATAAGTGAGTCAGTAAAGAGAAGAGATGTAAAACCAATTGGTTTATTGCTCATGGAATGGGATGAAAGAATTGGTACAAAAATTTTAGTTAAATATCCAGAAGAAACTCAAGTTTCTGAAAAAACACTTATGCAAGTTTATAGTACTCATGAATATAGTGGTGAAAAAGGTATTATAAATTTAACAACGGGGTTATTAAATATTTTATCATACTATACTGGTCCTGAATCGAGCTACTACCTTCTTTTGATATTAAAAATAGAAGATGATCCGGATATTTATGAAGGAGGAATGACGGATATTATCAGAATTATCTTAGAAAATATTGAAGATGATTCCTATTTATATATGATACCATCTCTTTTCCAACGTTTATCACTATATCCATCACTTAGTGATGAAGAAGTTCTTGCTCTAGACTATCAAGATGAGATTAAACAGATGATCATTGATATTTTAAGAGATGTTGGTGTAATAATGAAATCAGAATTAATAATTTGGATAAAAGATAAATATATGGAGCTTTTTGTAGATTTAGAAGCCACCTTCTTAGAACTTATTAAAAAAGATATCATAAAACAAGTTTCTGTTAAAGGACTACCTTCAGAATTAATTGTACTTACTAAAGATTTCTTTATGCTTAGGATTCCTCCAGAAAAATTATTAGACGCTCCTATTAAACAAGGTTTACCAACTCAATTTGTAAAGGAATATCATGCACAAGTTAAAGAATTTTTCCAAAATTATAGACCTTCAAAAGAAGATACTATAAGAATTCTTGAAATTTTAATTAAACCTGATGTTTATCAAACTCTAAGATTGTTGAGAAATTTAATTGTTACAAAACAGGAACTACAAAAACTTAAAACTAAAGGTGTAGATGACGTATATGGTGCCTTAAAATTGCTTTGTGATAACCAATTTGTTAAAACATTCCAAGATGAAAATGGGACTGAGTATTATGCTCTTATTTCAGACTTCTACATGGACTTCATATTTCCTAAGTATTTTCTAAAAGTTATCAAAGATGCATATGAAAAAAAATCAATAGCAAATACAGCACTTACTGAATTTCTTAAGGCCCTTGAAGATACGTATTATGCTTTAAAATCAAAGAAAAAATCTAAAAATAGCTTTTAGAACTCATCCTAAACAAATTTTTTGTTACATAATAATTAATATAAAATACTTGTCATTTTTGCGACTGTAAGAAGGTCAAATTCAATGAATTCGCTAATCATATTGAAATTAAACTATTTTTGGTTGAAAAAACTACTATTAAAGACTTACATGATAATCAAACAGATTCTAGGAATTTGTGAGCAATAAAAAGAAAGGCATCAAGAACATTTTCACCTGTTTTTGTACTTGTTAATATATAGGAAAATCCATTTTGTTCTGCTGCTTCTTTAATTTGTTTCTCACTAATTGTTAATTTGTCTACAATATCTGATTTGTTCCCAACTAAAATAATGTCAATTTTCTTGCCAACGTTCTTTTTGATTTCATTATACCAAGTTTTAATGCTATCAAGGGTATTTATACGAGTTCTATCTACTACTATAAAAGCTGAATTAGCCCCAGCAAAAAATCTCCTTCTATAGGGTGCCATTTGAACTATCTGGCCACCAATATCCCAAATAACAATGTTAATTTTAGTGTTTTCACTAATGTTCAGATTTTTCTGAAAGATTTGGATTCCTATAGTTGCTTGATAACTTTCACTAAAAGTATTTTCTACGAATCTATTAATTAATGAAGTTTTTCCTACTTTATAATTTCCAGTTAAAAGTAGTTTTATTGGGAAATTCCCAGTTGGAATTTTACCATCTTTGCTTTTGGCTAGTACTCTTAAGAGTGCTGGTATTTCTAATGATATATTTTCATTGCCTTCAAGTAATAATTCAATTTTTCCTGCTATATGCTCAGAATATACTCTAAGTTCATTGTCCGACGTAGTTAAATCCGAGATCGACAATAATATTGATTTTAATCCCATAGAACAATAAGCAAATTTTTGAGAACCAATAATTGTGATATTAAAGAAACTCGTCTCTGGACTGAATTCACCTTTAATTCTTTCGAAATAGGTATCAATAATTGCAGCTATTCCACCTAATAATGATTCATCTCCAGAAAATCCTCTGCTTTCTGAAGTAATAATTAAACCTTCCCTATCTGTTATAATTACTTCATGAATCCCATCCACATTGTTCATGTAACTGTTTAGTATTAATTTTAAACTATTACGTAAAACAATTACTCACCTTCTTAATCTCTCACTTAAATTTATATTGGTAATATTTATCTATTAGTAATCACCGTAATATAGTCTCCAATTCAGAACTATTTTTATAACCAATAATATCTTAGAATAGTTTTTTGGTTATAAAATATATATACGGCAAAAAAAAAAAAATAATAAATTTTTTTACTATTTTCTTAATTAAATCTTAAAATTTGATGCGAAAATAAATTTCTCAGAATTACCAAGGATATAAAAAATACAAAAGCAAATCAATTTTCATATTACTATTCACAATCTTTTTTCCTCTTAATCTTAATTTGCCATTAAATATCTTTTCTAATGGAAATATTAAAAACTCTAATAAAGAAACCATTAATAAATTGAATCCAATTTCTTCTGATAATCGAGTTCATAATCTAAATTACTTTAATTTTATAAAAATACTACAATCGATAGTACAAAGGTTTTGGGAACACGGAGTTATACTAATTTTCCCATCCTGATCTCCATTTTAGATAGAGATTTAAGGTATGATGTCAAATCAGATGGAGATGATGTTGCTTTTACTTCTGGTTGATCCTGCTATAATAATAAAATAAGAGTAAAATAAGGAGAATAATTTAAATTTAACTACCTTCTAATTGCTGCTTAATTTGGTTTTTTAGTAGCTCTCTTTTACTTTTTCCCTCAACAGGTTTGGTTTCTTGACCTGTGCGTTTAAGGAATTCTATTGCTAAGATCTTGCCGTTTTCGCTAAGAATTCTAGGCGCATAAGATTCAGCGAAGAAAATTCCCTCAGGGATCGCACCCACTTTTGAGATCTCTTTTGTGACTTGTTTCTCACCTAAAAATTGCTGTACTTTTTCCACTACTGAATAAGCATGATTTCCAATAATAATTAATTCTCTTTCAAAACCGGCAGGCATTTTGATTTGTTCTAATTTTTGCATAATATCTTCAAAATCAATTTGAGCTTCGTCTTGCCTTAATGATGGCATTGAACCGTCTCCTCTATATAGAGGACCGGTATTCATTGCAGCCCGAGTTTTACTTCCTGCAATATTCATTCCTTCAGCAGGCGTTGGTGTACCAAACACATTTTTTTCTCTCAAGGGATGTGTTGACGGTGCGGTAACCGTCTCACCTTTGATTTCCTTTGCTATACCTGCTTCTGTTTTTCCACCAATTAAACTTATAAATTCCGCATCTTCTTCACTCTCATCAAGCGGTATAACTCCATAATGCATTCCAACTTGTCCACGGATTTCTTGAGATCGTTTCGCTCCTATGAATTTAGATCGAACACTGCTTTTAATTCCTTTCCAGAGATAAACTTTTCTTACATCGTCGGCAACTAAAACATAGCATTCTTCTGTTTTTAATATATCTTTAATTGGACCCTCCGTTATTTGCTCGGTGGTAGTCCCATCAGGGTTAATAAGGAAGCACTGCATTCTTTTTCAAATCTCCTCTGTTATTTTTTCAAAATAATATTTTGTTGGATGAATCTTCTTTATTTGTTTACTCAAAAAAACAATTTACAACCTTAACTTAGTTATCAAATTACTAGTTTAATAATATAATAAATTAGAAATTAATAAATTTTTATCAAAAATTAAAAACCGTTCTTACATCCTATAATTTGTTACTAAAATTATTTCTAATTTTTGAGTGATTAAAATTTTAATAGCTCATTAATTGCATTGTTAATA
>JAGXNR010000081.1 GCA_019894875.1 Promethearchaeota archaeon
TATATTGGTCGTGAAACTCTCGGGTTTTTCAGCTGCCGCGGACATCATTGCAGGACCGCAATACGAGATACCAAGACTGGCGATGATGGCTGTGCTACACATTGTTATTGAGGCAAGCATGGCTTGTATTGCTTGATCTTCAGTCACGATATCGGGTATTCGGGCTATAATCATAAATGCTATAAGCAACCCATAGATAGCCAGAGCCTCTCCTAAAATGATTGTGATCAACAACTTGCTCCCTAATTCGGGCTTTTCTGAAGTCACTGAGGCAAGCGCTGGTGCACAAGTTTTTATTGAATATAAGGCCGCTCCGGCACATACAATAATACAAATAGCTGCTGCGAAAACTGCTATCATACTTGGTTCCATAATATAATCATCTCTGTTTTTTTATTTTTTTATTTGATTTTTATTGGTTCAAATAGAATTCCGTCTGCGGAATAAAATTTGGGGAGTAATTCAATCCAATGGAGTCTTAGACAATGAACCATAACAAGAAGTCCTTCAATGGCTATTGACAAGACCGTACCAACCGCGATTAACGGAATAGCACTTAAAGGGATAAATCCGTACTCAACTCCGGCAAGCTCGAGGAACATGCTGCTTAATGCTGTATGGGTTAAAAATAAGGCGGCAAGACGACAAAACGATAAAGTGTGGCCTAACGACTCGATGAAAACTTCAATGGTAAAGTCAATACCCTCCATGAAATTTTCAGCCTTTGCCATAGCGAACAACATGACAACCAAGGGTGCTATGACGAGAAACAAGAACATTTGAAGGCCCGCGCCGAACCAAACGGTAATTTGTGAAATACCGCCCCAATAAAACCACATGGTGAACCCGCCAAGGAGAAACCATATCCAGCAAAAGGCGACGAGTGAATGTGCCACCTCTCCTCTCCTGAGGTGGTTTAGTACACGTAAAACCAAAGCGAACGTGATAAAGGCAACACCAATTAATATGGTGAATCTCAATAGTGTAAGTGGTTCATGCATGGGATCGAACCCGCCGATCTTGAAGGGACCGATTTCAAGCAACAAAATGGGATGGAGAACTCCAGATGGACCGAAATATTCACCAAATAATAAACCCCAACCCATCGCGGATATACCACAAAATGTTATTATTCCCGCAGAACGCAAAAGACCTCTCGGAATTTCCCCCACTTTATTGATATCAACCCTGGCTCTCAAGAAAAGAAGCAATATGCCCCCGATAAAGAGAATTAAGCCTTGACCAACATCGGCAAACATAATGCCAAAGAGGAATGGAAATGTAATTGCTACCAAATAAGTCGGATTAATTTCTCCCCTGCGTGGATATCCAAGGGCAAATGTTAGAGTTTGAAATCCCTCAAACAACGCGGGAGGGCGTTTGATAACATTAGGTACGTTATCTTTGGATTTAGCTTTTTCCACCTCGATAACGCATTTGCCATTTGTGATCTCCAATATCCCCTCTTTTATTTTTAGAATCGGTTTTTTCAAAACCCAAGCTTCAAAATAAACGATGTTATCACATTGGGCCATATCGTTTTCTGCTTCAAGAAGAGCATCAACCTCCAGCGTCATTCCATGAAGATCCGAGAGAGTTGATTGGATTGTGTCTAATTCAGGAATTTCCATACTGGAACGTTCTTCGGAATACTCAGCACTTCGCAAAGTTAAAAATTGTCTAGCAGTCTCCTCTAATTGAGTGTTGATAGCAGATAGATTGCGTTTGGTCTCTAAAAGCACCTCTTCCGAAGTTAGTTGTTCGGTAGGAGGTTTATTTTTTGATTTTGATTTTGATTTTTTAGGTGTCCCTTTCCACGCTTGGAGTTGTTGATCTGTTTTTTTTATCAAGGTAGAAGCTAAATCGAGTAATTTGAGAATAGGGTTTGATTGTGCCTCAATTTCCGTTAACTTCTGCTCCATGTTAGAAAGAATTTCTTTAATCGTGTTTCCCGATAAGAGCGCCGCATCACCAATTACGCCATCGCGTTTTAAATCTAATTCATCAAATTTCCTTTCAATTCGTGTTTGGATCTCTGAATTCATTTGCAATTCATCCTTAGGAATTGGACATGCTTGTAAGAACCCGGTATATGACTCCTCTTCACAATCAACATTGATATATTGAGCAACTCCCAGTTTGCTAAGGAAGAGAAGAACTGGCTCCTGGTGTCTTTCGAGTAATATTACCTTGAGTTTTCGTAGACTTGGCATAGGTATTCACTGGAAATTTTCTAATTTTGGTATGAATGGTACAATATTTCTTCAAATATAAAAGATCCAATCCTTCCTTACTTAAAAAATATCTGAAAAAATATCTGAACTGATTTGTAGGTGGCTATATAATAATGATTTTTAGGATTGAAGCTTGCAGTTTCAATTCCTTAATCATTCTTGTGGTTTAATATTATATGTAAGGATTAAAAATTATATTTAAACTTTAGCAGATAAGGTATCTCTAACACATTTCTTACTTTTATATTGCAATCTATATACATTTTGTTTTAATGAGCTTAGAATGAGATAGCTATTCACTCCTTGCCTAGTTTAATGTGATTTTTTAAAAAGAATGTTTCTTTATTTTGATATATCTTTAGTTTTCAAAGATCTGAGTTCTATTAATGATGAGAGAATAAAGAAAGAACTGATTCAAAGACAACTATTACTATTATAAATAATATAATACCCAATAGAAAATAAAGCGGTTTTCCACTCTCATTTTCAGGTAATACTTCTCTTATTATTGTATAAAGGATAACTCCTGAAATGAAAGAAAACATTATAAATACAATATCCATTGAGATGTGAAACACTACCGTTAATATTACACCAATCAAAACACCAAACACGGCTGATGAGGCAAAAAAGATCTCTTTATAAAGTGGCTCATGATGTCCTGACTTTATTTCTATACTCGGAAAGAGCTGAACTTTATTTGATGTTTTAGATATTAAAGCTTTGAAAAAAGCGAAAACAAAAAATAAAATTCCCGTGGTATATTCATGAACTAATAATTCGAAAAGTATGATTCCAATTAACAAATGATACCCAAAATTAGTGTACTGGTGGAGTAAGTCTAAGTAATCGTTTATATGGTTTTGGATCTTAGCTTTTAACCTAGTATTTTGCATTTCAAGTTCTTCTTCACGCTGACAAAATGTATTTAATTTTGAAGCTATTTGTGATAAATTTAGTCTGGTATCCTCTTTATCCATTATTTTATCTAACACCGAAGCCCCGAACATTTTTTCTTTTTCTATACACTCTGCTTGAAACATAAATGAATTTTTTAACTCAAGTAAATTTTCAGTTAGTTCTAATAATGAAAGCTTTTTTTGGTTATCTCCCATTAATCCTTTTACTAAAGAATTCTCAAGATCCCTCTCTTTTATCATAGATTCTTTTTGTTCTTTACGTATCCTCTCATATGAATTTAAATTTTCGATAAAATCTTCATTTGAGAGTTGAGTATGATGACTCTCTTGTAGCGCATCTCTAAATGATTTCCTTAGTATCTCTTCTTCTTCTAGGTATAAACTTCTTATTGTTGATATCTCATTTAAAGCTGAAAGATTGCTTAATATTGAGAGTTTATCTATGTCACCTTCAATTATGTCTTCCTCAAGTTCTTTTTCCTCTAAATAACAAAATTCTTGAAATTTTGCGATCTCTTGCAACGCACATACTTGTCCAACTAATCTAAACTCCTGATCCCCCCCAACGTAATCTTCTTTTAATGTAAATAACATAGCTTCTTCAAGATCATCTTCTCTTTCTACACAATCCTCATGTATTTTAGAGATATTCTTCAACTCACTAAATTTTAAAGATAAATCTTCTTCTGAAAGTCTATCCTGGTTTTGGTGATTATTCATATAATTTTTTATTACAATGTTCTCAAGGTTCTGTTCTATTTCTAAAAATTCCACTTCTTTTTTATATAACTCTTTTAACATATTTAATTTTACCAATAGGTCTCGGTCTCTTACGGAAGATTTGTCTTGCTCATTTGGCAATAATTTTTTTAATAAAGAACTATGAAGTTTTCTCTCTTCTTCTACGCATTTTTCATGCATTTTTGAGATCTGCTTTAATGCTGAAAGTTTGTTTAATATTGCGAGGCTATTATTATTAGAAATATCTAATTTTTCCTCAAGATTCTTTTCTTTTTCAAAACATATATATTGCATTTTACAGATCTCTCTTAATGCAAATAATCTTTCAGCAATTTTCATATAAGAATTTTTTTTCTCATCATCTCCTATTATTTTTTTTATTAAAGATTTCTCAATTTTCTTCTCTTTTAATGTTATTTCAGCTTCTTCTTTATATAATTCCTTTAATTTTAACTGAGATTTATTCTCTACACGTAGCAAAATAAATTTTTCTGTAAGATGAATGGTACAAAACCCAATCAGGATACCCACATATCTAAACAATTCAAATGGGAAATGTTCCAGACCGATCTCAATTTCAGGTAATAATATAATAAAAAAATATGTAATTGTTACTCCCGCAATAAGAGATGTTTGTATCTCCCGAGTTTTATTTTCATTATATACATCAACAATGAAAAAAATACTCCCAAAGATTAATCCAAGACTTAATGGAAAAATAATATCAACAGACACGAATTAGATTAAATTTCTATCCAAAATAAATTTTTTGAAAACAATTTTAGACATCTTTACAAAATAACAATTGACTACGGTTTGAACCATTCAAAGAAATAATAAGATTTTGTGAGTGGATTCGCGATAACGAATTTTTTCCTCACAGAGGTTGCCAACCTTCCTGCTCGAACCATATCAATTGCTGTGATTTCAGAATCATGTGGTAAGACGTGGACCATAAAGAGGGAATGTTCAAGCCCGGGACCTTTCTTATAAACAACAAAATCTGCACCAAATTTAAGACCTGGTCTGGGAATGTACTTCTTTTCCCTTAAATCTTTATAAATGATATATTTTTCCTCAAATTTGTTATGGATATTTTTAGCAATCTTGAAAAACTCCTTAGGATTTAAATCTTTTTTCTCTTTCACATCATAAATAGTGATTTCATTTTTTTCTAATAAATAATAAGCTTCAATTAACGATAACTCACTTGGTTTTGAAAAATATTCTAATCGGGGTTTATTAATCCCTAAGGGGCTACCATAAAATCCCTTTTTTACATATAAATACGACGCGAATAATGGATTGAACACTATAACTCTCGAATTGATAAATTTAGTTGGAATCTTTTCTGGTACTTCAATTTCATCAAGATTTATTTGGTTATCCTTTACTTCATTCATCATAAAAGAGGTATTATCAATAATTTAATAATTCTTATAATTTTTCCATGCATAGATTAAATTATTTAAGTTTTAAAAATAATATTTTTAGTATTAAAAATATAATATTCGATATTGGAAAAAATGGTACTCAGAAGAGCATCCCATGCGGGTAGTTGGTACCGCGGGTCAAAGAAGGGGTTAATAGAAGCATTAGATAGATATTTCACTGATGACAATTTTGGTCCTAAAGAAATTCTAGTTTTATCCAATAAAGATGAAAGAACAATTATAGGTGGTGTTTCCCCACACGCAGGGATGGATTATTCCGGTCCCTGTGCTGCTTTTACTTATTTAAACTTATTTAAAGAAAAAATCCCGGATACAGTAATAATTTTAGGCACAGATCATATAGGATATCGCAAAATTGCTCTGATGGAAAAAGGAGAATGGGAGACTCCATTAGGGAATTTAAGCATAGATGAAGAATTATCGAATAAGATTATAGCTAATAGTAGTATTATTGAGTCGGACAATTCTCTATTTGTGGGATTTCAAGCTGAACAAGAACATAATATAGAAATTCAACTACCTTTTATAAAATACTGCTCATTCAATAAAGAAGTGAAAATTGTTCCGATTAAAGTTGCGGGAACTAGAGATCTAAAAACACTAAAAGAAATAGCAAAAGATATAACTAACGCAATAAACTCATTAGATAAGGATATTGTGATTATAGCATCCTCAGATATGTCACATAAGCAAGTGGATAGTTCAAATCAACTAGATAAATTTAAAGAGATAGATATGGCCGTAATTGAAGAATTTAAAAACCTAAATGCTACTAAGACCCTTGAAAATGCGTTAAAAACTAGTGTATGCGGACCTCAAACGATAACGACCCTCATGTTAATTTCTGAAAACTTGGGCGCAACCAGAGGTAAGTTATTGAAATATTATGCTAGTTCAGAAAAAGCTGGAAGTATTGGTGGATATTGTGTAGGATATTTTTCAGGTGTTATGATTAAATAATTTTTTATCGTTGAAATGAAATTAATAATAATAAAACAAATTATTAGGAAATAGTAAAGGAAAATGCCAGACGAAGAGGAAAAAGTGGAAGATTTTATTAGTTTATGGCGTAAAAAGATGATAGATGACCCCAAAAAACCAGATATTGATAGGGAAACATTTGATCGTATTAAAGGCTTAGAAGAAGAAAATAACAGATTAAGGACTAAAATAACTGAAAATATAGAACTCATAAGTAAAACAGAAGATTTTGTTAGGAAAACTATTGAAGAAAATACTAGATTAAAAGAAGAGATTAAACAAGGATCCTCACAAGGGGTAAATCAAGTTAAAGATCTTCAAAGGGAAAATCTTGATCTTTCTAACAGGATTAAAAGCTTAATAAATAGTTTAACTGAAAAAGATAATATTATAACTGTCAAAGACAATGAAATAAGCCTTAAAAATAATGAATTAATCATCAAAGTTAATGAAATAGCTGAATTGAATTTGAGATTAAATGAAGCACAATCTGCTGTAGAATTTATGGCGGACACCGCCCCCGAAGACAATTCTGACGCATTTAATGCTCTTATTGAAGATTTACAGTCAGAACTAGCTAAAAAGAAATCACAAATTAGTGGGTTGGAGGGTAATATTGGAGAATTAGAAACAGAAATAGCAAAATTAAATGAGAAGCTAATTGAAAAAGAGAAAAAATCACCTGTTGATTACGTTATTCCTGTTGAAACCCCAAAACCTGAAGTTTTAAAACCTCAACCTGCTCAAACATCATCAAACACTCTAGAAATTTTATGTCAAGACTTACAAGCAGATTTAAATAAATATAAGCGTATAGTAGATAATTTAGCTAAGGAAAAATCTGAACTAAAGGAACAATTTGAAAGCGGTGGTTTCAAACTAGAACCAGATGAGATCAAAGAATTAAAAAAGGAAAATGAAGCTCTAAAAACCGATCTTTCTCAATTACAAGAAACTTTACAAGAAAAATCTAAAGCCACTCCAGAAACCCTCTCCCTTGTAGAATCTGAAAGACTAGTTGAAGACCTCAAAGAACAACTAAAACTTAAAGATAATTTGATAAAGGAATTGAAAACACCACCTCAAACTCAGATAATAACACCAAAAGGTCCAATGTCTGGTTTGGTTGAAGAATTGCAAAATAATATAAATAAATTAAAAATAGCATTAGAGGAAAAGAATAATATAATTGAAAAATTAAAATCATCATAAATGAGTAATCAAAATAAAGATAATCCCTCCTTCCTTTTTGTTGGACATTTCGCTATTGATAATATTATTAGATTTAAGCGTTTGAGCAATCCTACTCTGGGGGGGAGCGTTTCTTATTGTTCTCTAGCCTTGAAAACATATAAGCAATATGTAAAAATAAGTATTATATCCCATGTGGGGACAATAAATTTAGATAAATCTTTATTTAATATTATAAGAGATAAAAATATTGATCTAAAAGGAATTAAATATTCCGAAGTAGAAAATACTAATTTTATTTTGAATTATTTTAACCATACCCGGACCTTAACGCTTAAATCTAAAAGTCCTAATCTAGTATTTAGAGATATCCCCCAAGAATATCTAGATGATCCTCCTGATTTAATAGTTCTAGTACCATTATGCAATGAAATATCTTATGGTTACGTTTCTCAAATATCTAAACAATTTCCAAATGTATATTTCGGATTAGATTTACAAGGATTTATTAGAAATATCGATGATCATGGATTAGTTTCCCATACATATAATGAAAATATTATTTCGAATCTAAATAAAATTATAGAGCTGATTGGAGATAAGTTGATTCTTAAAGGATCTGAAGAAGAAATGAAATTGCTAGCAAATGAATATAATGATCTTGATAAAGTAATGATGCACTTTGAGAAATTTAGTACAAAAGGTATATTTATTATGACTCTAGGAGAAAGAGGTTCGTTGATCTACCAAAAAGGAAAGAAAATCTTAAAAATTCCTGCTTTTAAACCTAAAAAAGTTATTGATGAGACCGGAGCGGGAGATGTATATTTGTCTATATTTTTATATGAATTCCTACATAGTGATAAATCATGGAGCACTATTGAAAATGCAGGATATTTTGCTTCTGCAGCTGCGTCATTTTTGGTAGAGAGAAAAGGACCTTCTGGATTTGTTATGAAAAAAAGGGTTTTAAAAAGAATAGAAAAAAAACACTATATCACATAAAACAAGGGGATACTAATACATATAAATGTTCATTTTGGTATTGGAGTTATTATCGCATCCGTGTTTAATTATTTTTTTAAGTTTACCTTTTTAGAATTCTTTCTAATTTTGATGTTTGCATTTATTTGTGATTTTGATATCTTCTTTTCTAAATATACTTCAGAGAACAACCATAGATTGTTTATTACCCATTCCATTATCCCTGGAGTCATAGTTATTATCTTAGGATTTCTCTTTAATTTAATCATATTAATCATTAGTGGTTTTAGTTACATTATACATATTATCATCGATACTTTTGATTGGGGAACAAATATTTTTTATTTTCAAAAAAAACAAATAGGTTTAAAACTTTTAATTTCAAAAGAAGAATCTGAGAATATTTCTAAATTCTTACTGGAATATAAAAACCCACAATCATTCTTTGACCAGAAATATTTCGGTTGTAAAGCTTGTTTAGTTATAGAAACTCTAGTTTTTATTCTGATGATATTATCCATAACAATTTTCGCACTGGAGTACTTTTTAGTTATTATACTTTATTTTATCTTTCTTGCCTTCCATTTACAGCGTCATTTTATATTGAAAAAAATCGAATCAAACTAAGTGAAGATATATTAAATTCTTCTTATATATTAAAAATAAACATTAATTTTTTCCATTACAATTTATTCATTTCTAGCTAAATGTAGGTGATTATTATTTCAGATGATATTAAAACAAAAGTTGGGATTAAATTGGATGAATCTGAATCTCAGATGATATTCAAATGCGATTTAGGGAATTTAAAGGTTAAAGATTGTTATATTGATGAAGAACATCATGAAGAAGTTGATATGCTTGGTCCTAATCCCTCTAGACTATTAGCTTTAGGGGTTTTAGGATGCTTAAGTGCAAGCTTCATATTTTGCTTAAAAAAGAGGAATTTTAAACTAGATGATTTTGCAGCTGAAGCGGAGGTTGTTATTACTAGAAATGAGAAAGGTTTTTGGAGAATTAAAAAAATTGATGTTAACATACTGCCAAAAATAACCGATCCTGACGCCCTTAAAAGAGCAAAACAATGTTTAAAACCTCTAAAGGATGGTGTAAGTTATTTCGAACAATATTGTATTGTTACACAATCAGTAAGATCTGGGATCGAAGTAAATGTAAATCTTGATCTGTAATTATTATTTATTTTTAGAAAAAAAATTCAATGAAAGGCTGATTTTAAATGTCAAATGTGTTAAAGTCCAAAGTTGGTTTAAAACAAAAAGAAGATTTGATTTTTAAATGTAATCTTGGGAACCTTAGCAATGTTAACTTATATATTGATGAAAGAAATAAAAAAGAAAATGAAAAAATAGGACCTTCCCCTGCTAAATTATTAGCATTATCTGTCCTAGGTTGTTTAGCATTAAGTTTTTCATTTTGTCTTAAAAAAGAAAATTTTTCATTATCGGGATTTGAAGGAAACGCTGAAGTCATAATCACTAGAAATGACAAAGCATTCTGGAGAGTGAAGAAAATTAATGTAGAAATGAATCCTAAAATTGATTCCCCCGAAATGCGTAAAAGAGCAGATCAATGTAGAAATTTTTTTGAGCAATATTGTATTATTTCAGAATCTTTAAGATCTGGATTCGAAGTGAATGTCAATCTAAATTATTGATTTTATTTTACGTGAAACCCACAAAGTAGTAAAAATTCTCGTTGTTAATCTTTTATTCCATCTTCTGTAATCGTAAACACAGTATCACTTTCAGGTAAGTTAGGGGCATCAACAACTTTAGCAACTCTTTGTTCTCCTTTTCCCTTCCTCAGAAAAATACGAATTGTTGCTCCGTGAGCGACAATGTGCCCACCTGTATGCGTTGTTGGGTTGCCATAAAACACATCCGGTTTAGAGGATACTTGGTTAGTAAAAACCACTGCTAGTTCATCGTATACTTCAGTTAGTCTCAACATGTCATGTATATGAGAATTTAATGTCTGCTGACGGGTTGCTAAAGTCCCCCTTCCAATATACTCACTACGAAAGTGTCCTATCAAGGAATCGACTATTACTAATTTAATCTCCTTTTCCTCAATTATCTTCGGGGCTTCTCTTACTAATAATATTTGATGATCACTATTATAAGCTCTCCCTACGGTTATTTTCTTCAAGATTTCAGAATAATCAATATCTAATGCACTTGCCATATGGATTATCCGTTCTGGCCTAAAAGTACCTTCGGAATCAATGTATAGAGCATTTCCTTCAAGACCTCCTTGTTCATATTGTAAATGGACATTGACACATAGCTGATGAGCTAATTGCGTTTTTCCTGTACGATATTCACCAAAAAGCTCAGTAACCGCTCCTGGCTCAATCCCCCCTCCTATTAAATCATCTAGATTCTGGCTGCCCGTAGTTAATCTATTTAAGGATTTTCGTTTTTCCCATATTTTATCTGCAGATTTGAATCCCATTTTTTCTACATCTTGCGCCGTTTTAACTAATTTTTCGGCCGTTTTATCGCCTAATCCTACTTCATCTGTTAATTTTCTTAAGGGATACATAGCAAGTGTTCTGATTGATAAAATCCCTGCATCTTTTAACTTTTTTAATGTTGCATCTCCAATTCCCGGTAAATCCTTTAGGCTATAAGGAGATTTTAATGCGGAGTCTTGTTCTTCACTATCGGTCTCAGTACTTCCTTTTTTTTTTGCCATTGTTGAATATTAAGTATTATTCCTATTTGAATTCCTTATAATCTAAATATTTATTGTGAAGTAAATATAAAAATTATAATAAAAAGTAAGTTGAAGGTTATTTACTAGTTTCTTTTCCGCTCCGCGTTATTAGTAATAATACAATAAAAAGTATTACTGAAAATAATAATGTTAAAACACTCATTGCTTCAGGAAGCCAAATGAAGCTCAAATAAAGGAAAGGTAAAATGAATATTATAACAAATACAATAATCACAGGTACGGTTGCTTCCTCATCTTTTATATCAAGGATAAGTGGTATAATTACTAGAAGTACTAACAAAGTCGCAGTTATTCTAAAAGTTAGCGCCACATTCTCTAAAGGATGGGTATGAACGTTTGGTAGCCAGAAATACCATACATTGTCAGTAGTATCCTTTAAAATAGCATTAATCTCCGGTAAAATCGCAGTCATAATCAATTGAAGTATAATCCCGAGGAAGAGATATAATAGAATTTCATTAATTTCTTTATTTCGCTTAAGCAAAACCGCTATAGTATCCCGTAATAATGTTATATTCCAGAGAATAAAAAGGATAATATACGCAAAAAGAGGATCGAATCCTAAGCTCCAATACAAATTTACGGGAAGTAACGCTGCTATATAAGCAAAATATCCATATTTTTCATTTCTTTTAAAAAGATCGAAACCAAGAAATATTCCAAATATCAAGAAGAATGTAATTAATACGATTATCGAACCAGCATCTGCCATAAAATCAACTTTTTCTAATTCTTAAGGTAATATTTTATTATTATATAATTAATTCCCTTTGTTTTAAATGTTTAATTCTATTTATGCGAAAATATATCTTATCAAGATTTTGAAATCTAAGGAAGAATTAGAGTTCTGAAATAATTTTTTCTAATTCGTCGATCATTGCCTGGGCTTTATTTTTATCTTCAGATTCAGCCGATAGAATCACTGCGTTTCTATGTAACGCTACTTTAATTAGAACATATCCATAATCATTAATGATTTTCAATTCATTTATTATATCGTGATATTGATAATTTTTTTCTTCTGCCATTTCCCTTAATCGATTATGGATGTTGTCGAGTAATTCCGAGGAGATCGGAACGGTTTTATTAATTTTAATACCTTTGGGAAATCCTTTAATTAACGAGCTTAGAAGGTCATTTTGAGTTGTCATAATTTCAAGAATTTTCAATAAAATAAAATTTCCGTCGCTGAATGGGGAAAATTCTGGAAAGCAAAACTTTAACGTATCTGCTGCTGCAAAACAGGCTCTTTCTTCTCTGATTTGTCTAGATATCTCTCCAGGATAATTCTCAACTTGTTTAATCGGAAATCCACCATCTTCAATAAATTTCTTCACAACCGGAGATAATGAAGGCGTTGTAATAACGGTATTTGACTTAGAATTTTGAATTCTTTTATCATATGATATAAATAACATCAATAATTCTTCAAAACTTATTTCTAAGCCATTTTCATCAATTACTAATATTCTTGAACCGTCTACGTCAAAACATACACCAAGGTGACTATTTGATGCTTTAACAATATCCGCTGTATTTCTTATTGTATTAATACTTGGTACGGGGCTAGCTGATCTCTCTCGATAATGAGTATTGAGCGCGATTACTTCGACACCAATATCATTAATTAGAAGTGGCGTAATTTCCCCTGTAGGTCCGTAGGCTGTCTCTTATACACATCTCCGA
>JAGXNR010000082.1 GCA_019894875.1 Promethearchaeota archaeon
TTCAATATATAGATTCTTTCGGAAATGGGACAACAACAATCCCAATGATAGGGAATAAAATAAGAGATTCAGATTTAACACTAGAAGATGAGTTGAAAATCTCAATCTATATTAATAATAATAAGTATGATGGGCAATTTTCCTCTCTCTTTTCAAGTGTTCCAAAAAATTCTATATTATTTCTTGTTGGTTCTACAGGTTTTCTTGAAGTTTCAATAAATCAAGCAAACGCAGCAAAGAAATTAGATTTTAAAGTAGGGGACATTATAACAATAAAATTATAAGACGAAAAAAAATGGAAACAGAGATTGTGGCTTGCATAAAAGATATAAATATAAAATATTTAGAATCTGGTCAGGTCTCTAAAGTTGTATTTCCTATGGAACGAGGAAAAGCACATAAACAACAAATTACACATTTAATCACTCGATTCTTTATAATTTCGCAAGCACCTAACGGGGACATTAAATATTTAGTTCAAAAAAGAAGCAAGAACAAAAAAGAATATCCTGAATATTATACAGATTCTTCTTCTGGCCATGTGATATGGGAAAAAAATTTGGATCTAAAGAAAATACAAAAGGATGCCTTAAGAGAACTTGAAGAAGAATTTGGAATCCCCTCCAGAGCCCTGCTTCATACTAAATTTTACGAATTAAATGATGAAAAGGATAATAAAGAAAGGGAAATTAGTTATGTATTTTTTGGATTAGTAGATTATAATATAGACTTAAAACCAGATCCTGATGAGTTAGATATTAAAGAAAGTAGATTTTATGAAAGATATGAACTTGAAAAGATTTTAGAAAACGAAAAATCAATCAAATATCCAAAGAAAATATGGAAAGAACTCTTCAATACTGATACTGATTCTTTTTTTGAAAATAAACTTGAGTCAAAAATATCACACAATAAAAATATTGCTTTATTTATCGGAAGATTTCAACCTCTACATCATGGACATATACATATTCTTATGAATATATTAAAATCATATAAAACAGTAAAAATTGGAATAGGTAGCTCTCAGCTCTCTAATACGTTTAATGATCCTTTTACAAATATTGAAAGACAAGAATTTATTAAAGCTGCCCTTAAAAAACGACGAGTTTTCACTAAAAGATACCATCTTTACGATATCCCGGATATTTTTAATGCAAAGAGATGGGTAGATCATGTGACATCCATTGTAGGGGAATTTGATGCAATCTTTTCTAACAGTGATTGGATTAGAGAGTTATTTCAGAATAAAGGTCTTCGAGTAGAGAAAAAAATCGTAATTTTTAAAAAAAAATTCAATGCTAGTAGTATTAGACGCTTAATCACAAAAAATAATAAATCTTGGAAACCATTAGTACCAAAAGAGGTTGTAGAATTAATAGAAAAGTATGATGGGATCAATCGTTTGAAATCTCTTAATACCACTGATAGCTTATGAACACAGGAAAAATAGTAGAAATTGACGGATCTTTTGGAGAAGGAGGTGGTGCCATACTAAGATTGGCTGCAGGATTCTCTCACTTATTTAACAATCCTATAAAGATCAGAAATATTCGCGCTAATCGTCCTAAACCCGGTTTGAGAACCCAACATTTATTAGGGCTTAAACTAATCTCAGATTTAACAAAAAGCGTATTAAGTGATTGTAAAGTTGGCACCAAAGAAATCACCTTTACACCTAAGGCTAAAAGTGAAATTAAATCATATATTGATGTAAATATCAGTACAGCAGCAAATCTTGGATTGTTATTACAACCCATTCAAATAGCAAGCTTTGGGTTTAGTAAAACAGAGGAAATAGTAATTTCTCTTTCAGGTGGAGGCTCCTTTGGTAAATGGGCTCCAAGTCTCAATTATCTTCAAGAGGTAACATATAAGATTTTCAACAAGTCTGGAATAAAAATCAATTTAGAAATACTTAAACACGGCTTTTATCCTAAAGGTGGTGCTAGAGTAAAATGCTCCATATTTCCTTCAAAAAATTCTTTAACTCCAATAAATTTGACAGAATTAGGAAACGTTAATTTAATACAAGGAGATATTATTATTACTAATCAATTACAACGCAGTAGAGAGAATATAGGAACCAGAATTAGAAAATCTATTCAACAGCAGATAAAAAGAAAGTTAAACCTTGAGACTAATATAAAAATTCATTGGGTAGAATCAACTAGTCCTGGAGTGGGACTTTCATTATGGTCTTGTTCTGATATCGGTGCAATTATATCTACAGGGTCAATACTAGGAGAAAGAAATATAAGATCTGAGGAGTTAGGAAAAACAGCTGCTGATGAAATAATTAAGTATATTGAAAATGATATTCCCGTTGATAACTATTTAAGTGATCAGTTAATTCCTTTGATGGCTTATATTAAAGAACCTTCAAAAATGAAAGTACTTCAATTTACAAACCATACAAAAACCAATCTGGAATTAGTTAAATTATTCACTCATAAAGATTATCGTGTTATTAAAAAGAATAGTCATTTTATCATAGAAATTTTTTGAAGAAATTATTTTATTTGGATAAAGATTATAATTAGATGAGAAATTCACAATAAATCACATAACATAGGGGAATTAATTAGTGAGATATTGAAATTTTAAAAGAAATTTTTAAAAGAATAATTTATTATATGATTATTATAAAAATTTAGTTAGATAAAGAATAATGTCTCAAACAGTTGCAGCATTCCAACGTTGTCCTAGATGTGGAAACGAGAATAGTGCTGATAGCTTTGCTTGTAATTTCTGTGGTTTTCGACTAAAAACAGAAAGAATCGAAAATATCCGTTTCTTTAGACGACATGAAGCAGAGTGGACAAATCCCTTCCCATGGTATTTAAAGATTCTATATCTTTTCATCAACCCTCCCAAAGCTTTCTGGGACATTAACCATAAGAGAACTAAAGCTCCAGGTGGGTTAATTTTACTCTTCAGCTCTTTACTTTATGGACTTATGGGCTTAGCATTCATCTCCCACTTTACTTTTCCGGGAATTGAGGCATATTCACCCACTCAATTTTTAATGAACTTAAGTTTTTTCCTTTCATTCTTTATTTTTGGAATATGTTTTCAGGCTATCTTTTTTGCAGTTTTAATCTGGTTGTTCACTAAAGGGGCAAATTATGCCGTTGGGTTTTCTCAAAGGTTAGAAACACGTTTTGGAGGAGTAAAGGAGGATAGAGATAAATATCAACAAGCAGATATTAGTCCATTTAGTATTTATAAAGGTGGTACGATGCTCCAATTAGAAGCTTCCCATAAATTTTCGATGATGTTGTGTGCGTTCTCCCCGTTCTTATTAGTTAATGCAATCAAGGCACTTATTGTTTTAATTGGATTCCCTCCGGTAACTGTACCAGATTTCAGTTCAACGAATATTGCTGTTGTTTTAGACCAGATATTTAATTCTGGAACTTGGGCAGTACTAGATGTAATAGATGCCCTTACAATTGCCATTTGGGTCCCCATATTGATGACTTTATCAATTAGAGAACTTAGTAATTCCTCAACAACTCGAGTATTAATCTCAACTATTATCGTTGGTGTTATTGTTGCTATTGTATTCTATTTTCTGCGTCCCACTTTATTTGGGTAAATTTATTAACTTATAGTCTAAAATTTATATAAAAATCTTTTTTTAATTCATAATCGCAAACATGGTACATGATAATTTTAGCTCTAACAAAGATATTGAATCTGAATTATACGCATTAATTCATACTATTCTCAACGCATTTGAAAAATTTGAAGAAGGGGTTATTAACGACAATTTTTTCAGAAGAACAGTTAAAAATACAATTAAAGAATTATTAAAGTTTAATTTCTATTTAAATGAGGAAAAGATTGATCTTTCTCTACTTCTAAAAAAAATGAACTTTACTGAACAATATTATAACGCAATTAGAATAATAAATAAACTTTCTTCATTAGAGCTCTCTCTTAAAAGTGATGAGAATGATATAGAAGATCACACTCCCATTTCAGAGAAAATGAGCACTACTGTATTAGAACTCCCCGGTATAACTTTAGAAATAACATCATCCTTTATAACATTAATGGATGCCCTAAAATTAAGAGGATTGCAAGAAAGTGAACTAATAGATAATTTGTTTACAGAATTAATAAAAAATATGAAGAAATTTCCTGGATTGGATAATCTTCACAGAGAAATTAAAAGGATATATGAATCTGTTTTTTTAAAATCTCAATACGGAGAAAGAAGTAACAAATCCAGTGAAGAAATTGTAGATGAGATCTATCAAGTCTTTAAAGAATTTCATAGTAAATTAAATCTTAAGACATAAGCAAAACAATAAAATTAATATTCTTTCTATGCTTTAAAATTATATTAGCTTTATTACAATCGCCTTAAAATAATAATTTAAGAGGTAATTAATATCCCACGTCCAGGATTAAGATCGAAAAGCCAAGCTAGGAAAAAATTACGAACACCAGGAAACAAAAATATTACTCATTATTGGAGAAGAAAACCTAAAGGAGCACACTGTGCGATTTGTAAAAGACCTTTACAATCTGTTCCAAGATTACGACCCGCTAAAATGAGACAAACCGATATAACGGCTAGAAGAGCAAATCGCGTAGAAAGTGGAAGGTATTGTTCTATTTGTCTTAAAACTATGATAAAAGAATCTGTTTGGAATCAATAATCTTTTTTCATTCTATTAACTTCTATTATTTAAATAAAAAAGATTCATTACTTCATTTGAATTATCATTAATTCTTAAAATTAAAATGACAATGATCTTAACAATCTCAGGACTTCATGGAACTGGTAAAAGCACAATTGGGAAAATGATATCCCAAAAATTAGGAATAAGATATTACAGTACTGGACAAGCTTTTAGAGATCTGGCGAAAGAAAGGAATTTCACTTTAGAAGAATTCACTGATTACGTAGAAAAAAATCCAAGCATCGATAAATTACTAGATGATAAGATAATTGAGATCGCTTTAAAAGATAATATTATAATAGATAGCCAACTAAGTGCTTATATTCTAGACTCTATCGCGAATTTTAAAATATTATTAACCTGTCCATTAGAAACACGAGTAAATCGAATGTCTGAAAGGGATAATTCACTCTACGAAGAAAAATTAAAGGAAACACTTATAAGAGAAAAATCGGAATTAGCACGGTTTAATAAACTTTATAGCATTGATTTAAATGATAAAATATTAAAAGAAAACCTCTATGACTTAATTATTGATACTACAGAGTTGACTATTGAGGAAATTTTAGAATTGATCTTTACAGCTTTGAAAAAAAAGAATATGATTTAACCGAATAAAAATCAAAAATAATTTATTCTTGTATTAATATATTTAATTACTTCAAATTGATGTGGTTTACTGGTAATTTAACACACCAGTAATTAAACAAATGATTTGGTGACAAATTAAATATGAGCATATATGACATAGGACGGCTCTGCGTCAAAACTATGGGAAGAGAAGCTGGATATTATTGTGTTATTGTTGATATTGTTGATAAAAACTATTTACTAATTGATGGGTTAAAAGTTAAAAGGAGAAGGGTCAATTATAATCATATTGAACCGATTACAGATACAATCGAAATTAAAAAAGGCGCTAAACATGAAGAAGTTGAAGCTGCTATAAAAAAAGCAAAATTAGACAAGAAGATGAATGAAATTGTTTCTATCCCTATAAAATAGAAAATATATATAGCAAATAATATTTTAATTTATTATTATTTTTTTTAAATGCAACGGTTGCCTAGCCTGGTAGGGCGCTGGCCTGGAATTGAATATTCTTCTAGAAAGCCAGTGTGTGAATGCATTCGGGGGTTCGATCTATAAGAAACTTCTTCTTATAGGAATAAATCCCTCCCGTTGCGTTATTATTTATGAATATATTGAGTTTGCTGTTATTAAGGTATATTTTTAAACATCTGGAAATTCTATAGCTTTCGCTTTTGAAGCACCCATCATTTGTCCCATACCCCCTGAGGCTTGGGTCTGTAATTTTAAAATTCTCTGAACTAACGTATTAATACCAAGAGAACATAGAAAATACCATGCTGTAAAGTTTATCCAAATCGGACCTGCACTTATGAAATTCCCTATGAGAGGTACATCGTTTGCATGCATAGGACTAAGTGCAACTTGTGCACCACTAAAAATAGTATTTAGTACCCCAAAAATTATAATCATTGGAAGGAAGGTTATACAGGTTGGTTTCAATCTCTGAAGTGACATTTTTTGCTGCGATTGTTTTAACATGGCTTCTTTACGTTCCCATTTTTTTTTATGTTTTCGATAACGCTCAGGATCTACTTCGGCTAGCTCAATAATTTTTTCTTTCTCTTCTTCATGACCCTTAATTTGTCTTTGCTTGCGTTCTATTTCATCAGTATCAACAAGCAATTTAGTCAAGGAAGCACTTATAAGTGCTGTAAGAGTAGCTAACATGAGCACAAAAAGCATTGATACCGGTGGGGTAGCTAACCAATCCGCAAAATCGAAAATTAATAACATCATTATTATATTGTAATAAAACTAAAAACGTTATAAATTTTACAGAAGGAATTCTATTTCATTCGGTTCTTTTTATAACAATGATATTAGGAAAGAAAAAACTTAATATTAAATAGCGTGTAAAAGCCTTTACTCTCTGTAGATTAACGCTAATCCATTCCAAGAAGCGCTCTCATGCCAGGATACTGTGAGGCTGCCATTTCCTTAGCTAGAGTTTCACCATATTGATGAATTATGCCAATGCTTATTAACAAACCCGTACCAGATGTTAATGCCCCTAAACTATCAGCAGAGAAGCTCAAAACAGCGATAAGAATTCCGTTAAGAATTACAAGAGTCGGGATATATCTCTTCAAAATTCGTTCTAATATTTTCTCAGAGCTCCTGAACCCCGGCACCTGCATCTTTGAATCTATTATCTGCCCGGCTATATCGCGCGGAGCAAGACCTGACACTTCGACCCAAACCCGACCGAGTAATATACAAAGACCAATGAAAATCATTAAATAGAAGACCGCCCTAAAAGGATCCGCCGCTAGCTGAGCCAATCCCAATGGAGGTGTAAGCAAATATATTAATCCAGATTTCGGTATTAATTGACCCCCCATCCCACTTCCTGCGCTTTGTGATTCAAATACCCCAATTAAGTCAATCCAAAAATCAGGGATAAGCCCTCCGTTAGTAACACGTAAAGTAGATCCTGGTCCAGCAAGTAACTGCCCAAAAAACAGGACGTTCGCATATAATGCATTAACTAATATTACAGGGATATTAGAAACATAAAGTAGTTTCATTGGATACTTTCCTTTATAACCTCGATAGCCCCGATATGTAAGTGGGATTTCGACGCGTGTTGATTCAAACCAAATGACCACGAAAACTATCCCCACGGTAGTTATGATCCCTAGCAACGATGGGAGGTTTTGCCTAAGAAAAAGATCTCCTACGTTAGTTGTAGGATCGTTATCAAAAATAGCAGTAAAAAACGCAATAACAATCCCTCTTGGTAATCCATCTCCATCAGGGGGTGCAGCAGTAGTAATAAAACTGAAGCTATTCCAGAAGATTTGCCCGGCTACACCAGCAGCAATAAACAAGGATACACCACTGCCAAGACCCCATCCTTTTTGAAGTAATTCATCAAGGAGAATAATAACGACTCCTGCTAATAGCAATTGAACAAAAACAAATACTGCACTTTGGATCCCTATTTCTGATAAATTTCCAAAAGCGCCCCCCAATAAGTAAGCAATGGCATTGAATACTGTTAGGAAAATAGCAAGAACTTTCTGAGCACCACTAAACAGAGCTCTATCATATGGATCGGACATATTTACTTTGATAATTCGTGAACCTAAGAGTAATTGCATGATAAGTCCTGAGGTTACAATGGGGCCAATACCGAGTTCTGTGAGTGTTCCTCTCTGGCTTGCAAGAATTACACGCAACCAATAAAAATAATCTGTTGATTCTTCAATCTGAATACCATAAAGAGGGATATTTGACATTATCAGATAAATTATTAATACAACAGCAGTCCAAATAAATTTTTCTTTAAAGGAAACCTCACGCTGAGGATTTTTAATCTCAGGCATTGCTTTAACGAATGGTGCAAAGAATTTAAGGAATTTTCCAGCCATAATTATACAACAACGTGGGTTTTTTTCGGTTAGTTACTAAGACTATTAAAAAAATATTATAAAAATCTCAAAACTAATCAGTAATTTTAAAAAAAATGAATTTAAAAAAAAGTTTTTGATTTGAGTAGATTCTTCAAATATATTTAATTTAGAATTAGTGGTTATTCAAAAAAATTAATAAAATAAATAAAAAAATAGATGCTTCTTCTAATACCTAAATTATATGTTAGTTTTATAAAAACTAGGAAGGATTGTCCCATTCTTATAGATGGGTTGTTAGATTCTTCCAAGCTCCATCTTTGGTATTAGAAGAGGCTTCCAATGCCAGTAGGCTCTTCTTCGACTTCTTCTTCTTTCTTTTCCTCTTTCTTTTCCTCTGCTTTAACTCCCGCAGGGGCAGCCATAACAGACGCAGTGCCAGCAGATTTTATAATTTCATCAATATCTGTTTCTTTCAACCCCGCAATAAGTTTTGCGATTTCTGTTTTATCAGCTTTTCCACCTGCAGCAGTCAACACTTTTTCTACATTTGCTTCGGTAACTTTTCCTCCAACCTTATGAAGCAATAATGCAGCATAGATACTTTCCATAACATCTTACCTCTTTTTCATTTTTTGATATTTTTAATTTGTTATATTAATTAATTATTTTAATTTTCAGCCAAACAGGCCCCCAATCCCGACTTCTTCATCAGGTTCTTCTTCAGGTTCTTTTTCTTCAACTTTAGGCTTAGATTCAGCAGGGATAGTGATTCCCTCACCAAATATAATTGCTTCGAGGGTATTAGCTTCAGACACAGCTTTCCTCACATATTCTTCAGGGATATCATCTATGTAGAATGGCATCTCAAAGGCAATTCCAAGTGCTTCTCTATAAGCCATAATAACATCTCGTTTAAACTCGTCAACATCCATATAGAGGATATCTAATGGTATAACTTCTCCATCGGCCCAAGCATAAGATATCGTAATTAATGATTTTACTGGAGTTATTCCTAATTTTTTCAAAACAGCGGCTTGTTTTATGGTAACTAAATCACCCACTTTATGTGTTCTTGTGTCTTCACGGATGTGAATAGTATCATTCATTATTCTTGTGGGGAGTTTTAAAGTCATATTCAATTCACTAATTACTTGTCCTGTAGGCAACCCAGTATCCCCCGCAGGAACCCAGATATCTACAGATGTTATTTCATCTGGCTTTGCAGGAACCATCCATTCATTTTCAAGAAAGAACTTCTTTAACTCCATAAAATCAAGATTTGTAAATACCAAACTTGATTGGCCTGGAATATTATTTGCCAATTCCTCTAAATTTGATTTCTTTGATTTCTTTTTAAATTCTTCAATTGCTCGAAGCTGTAAAGATCTTTTTGACATTTTAAAAATTGCTTTACCTCTTAAGATCTTACGGGTTGATTGAATTTGCATATCTTGTATGCGACCAACTTCAATAACAGCAATATTTTTATATTTTCCAAATAGATCCAATAATACATTAATTTCTTCTAATTTCCACCGTGGAACTTGCTTTTTCGTGATCATCTTTCTAATTCACCTCTAAACTTCTTAGAAAAGTTTCATCCACTTTACAAGGGCGCCCCATTGTACTTTTTAAATACATAGATTTAAAATTATTATATTTATGAGGCATTTGATCAGCAATAAAGCTAACGATAGTTTTTATATTCTCATATAATTTTTCTATCCCCATTGATTTTTTCCCTATTTTAGCAAAGATGATTGGTTGTTTTTTCATTTGAATTCTAACTACTTTTTTATATCTTTCGTAAGCAACTTTAAAATCCTCGGGATTATTAATAATTCCATAGCCCGTAGGGAAAGGTTTTGGCATTTTTCCTAAAGGACCTAGAAATCGTGCTAAGTAACGAGCAACATCTCGCATCATCTTCGATTCTACGATGAAAAATTCATATTTTTTAGCGAATTTCTTTTTATCTTTCTTTTCTTCATTGTTTATCCTAGCAAGTCCATCAGCATCAAGAGTATCAATCCCAGTTTTTTTAGCTTCACTTAATATCTCATCTGAAGCTATCACACATACATTTGGTTTTTCTTCAGTAATTATATCATGTGAGAGGATTATTTCTTTATCAATTCTGTTTTTCGGATCATTCAGATTCACATCCTTTATATTAATAATAAGATCAATCGATTCATCAAACTTTCTAACCTTATCTTTGAAACCTTCTTTTTTAATCGTTGAAAAGTCTATTGCTGTACTTAATGATTTTCTTAATAATTTATCATCTACCTTCACTTTTACAACTCACCTTTTATTTTATCATCAAATTCTCCATTTTCTAATCTTTTTTGAATTTCTCTCGGATCTTCCCCTTCAACTGTTATACCAACAGATAAAGCGGTACCCAGAGCTGTTTTTATTGCAGATTTAAACGTTTTATCTAAAAATTTGTCTTTTTTTGCCTCAACGACATTAGCAATTTGCTCAAACGTTAGATCACCAATTTTTTCTTCTGAACATGATGAACTTCCTTTCTCTACACCTGCTTCTTTAAGTAACAATGAGGCTGTAGAAGGGGTTTCAATAAAAATTTCAAATTGTTTTGTTTCTGGATCACATTCTATTCTTACGGGTACAGTTAACCCTTTAAAGACCATCGTTTTCTCATTTATCTCATCAACGACATCTTTGATATTTATACCCGTGGGTCCAACTGCAGGCCCGATAGGCGGTCCTCCTGACGCGCTACCACCAGTAACAAGAGCCATTACAATTACTTTTCCTTTTTCACTCACTTAATCTCACTGTTTTTGTCTAGTTACTTTTACTCAAAAATCATTCAAGGTTAAGAACGCTAAATTAAAATCATAATACTTCATTTCAATATCATCAATATATTGCAACCACATTAATTTGCGTCCTAAGTCCTTTAGAATGTTTTGAACTTAGTAAAAATTGAAATGAACAAAAACTAATAAGTTTTATTATAATAAACAAGCCTTAATATCGACAACAGATTCTTCTACCAAAATCAAAATTATGTTTTAAGAATTCGTCAGATAAGAAATTCATTATTATGTTATAATCTAGTTTAACTTCTTTTACAATATCTTCGATCTCAACCCCAGGAGTGGAGATTAATTTAAGAATTTCTCTTTTCGCATCTTCACTCACTTCTATCTCCATGATCTATAAAAAGTAGTTATTCTTAAAAAAATTTAATTAACAAAATTTACAATCTCATCAACGATTTTGTAGTTCGGTAAAATAAGATCAGCAGCACCCGTTTCTGCTGCCACTTTTGGCATACCGTATAATATACTTGTCTCTTCGGATTCAGCGATTGTTTTACCACCTTCAGATTTAATTGCATGAAGGCATTCAACCCCATCCCTTCCCATTCCTGTCAATAAAACTCCAAGGGTTTTTTCTTTAAAAATTCTTGCAGTAGAATAAAACAGTACATCTACAGAAGGCCTACAGAAATTTATAGGCTCACCCTCAAATGTTCTAATATAAGGATTATTATTCTTAACTGTAACTTGCATATGTTTATCACCAGGCGAGAAATAGATAATTCCAGGGAAAATTTCTTCATAATTAGCACCTATTCTTACGTTAAGTTTACATACACTTCTCAAAGAAACTACAAATTGTCTCATAAAAAGATGATTTAAATGTTGGACTACTAAAATTGGGGCGGGGAAGTCTTTAGGGATTTCACTTAATATTAATCTTAATGTTCGGGGGCCACCAACACTCGCTCCGATTACAACTATTTTGGATTCTAATTTAGTGTAGGTAACTGGGGCAATTTCTAAGAAATATTCTTCTAACCGAGGTTCAATAGGGGGTGGAGTAATTGTATCTACTCTTGTTTTTCCAATTTGACTTGACTTAACTATATTTTTAGCTCTTGATTCTTGGCTCTGTCGGATAAAAACATTCTTATTCATCAATCTTGCTTTACTATCAACTCTTTGAATTTTTGGGAGATCAACCTTTAATATTTTAGAAATTATCTCATCTCTAATCTTAGGTAATTCATCTTTCCACACACCATTCGGTTTGAGAATGTAATCATAATTTTTAAAAATAATAGGTACATCAAGTAAATCTATCTCATCGGGATTAACATCTGTTAAAATAATTGTGGTTATAGGGAAAAGTTTCAGTGTAGGATAAAACTGTTTGTAACAATCCTTATTTTCAAATTCTATATCTAAAATTAAAATTTCCGGTGACTTTTTACTTATACTATCAATTGCTTCCGCATTATTTCTTATATTACCAACTATCGTTATATCATTGTGAGAGGAGAGCATTTCAGAAAGCAGATTCCGACGAAATGCTGATTCCGACGAAATGCTGATTCCGAAGCAATTATTACTTTC
>JAGXNR010000083.1 GCA_019894875.1 Promethearchaeota archaeon
TCTCTTACTCTTATCGACAAATTGGCACTTGCTATGAAGAAATAGATGATTATAATAAATCTCAAGATGTTATTTTAGAAGGGGTAGAATTCTTCTCAAACCTAGCAGCAGAACTAGAAGATAAAAACGAAAATTTAACGTTAGCTCAAATATATCAGATACTGAAAAACCTCTACCATATTTTAGCCGAAGAAGAAAACTATATTACTTTCTCTAAAAAAGAGGCTGGAGCCTACATTGATCTAGCTGAAACCATAGAAAAAAATTCTGAAAATTATCATAAGATAGCAAGATATTATCGGGGTGCAGGATTATGCTATCAAGAAATTGAAAATAATTTAATTGAATGCGCTTCCTGTTTTGTGTTAGCTGGAAATTTTTCTGAGAAAATTGAAGATTATAGTCAGGCAGCTATGAACTTTTTCGATGGCGCTAATATATTCAAGGAATTGAATAATATGGATTTAGCATACAAACATTTTATAAAAGCAGGGGATAATTTTTGGAAAATAGGGAGTATCAATGAATCTACAGAAAGTTATTTAAATGCTTATGATATCGCTATTGAAGGACACTTAGAATTTGACAGATATGGTATCTTCAATCAAATAATTAGGGGATTAAACAAAATAGCAAAAGAGGATTTAAAAAACAAGCAATTTTTTACAGCAGCAACTCTAATTTTGGAGAGTATAAAATTTTATGAGCAACTTGATACCGCAAAAGATTTTCTCTTAAGGGAGATGGTTAATAATGTTTATCGCTATTATTATCGAGCAGCAAATCTAAAGAAAATTAGCTCTTCTCATATCATACTTAGCTATGTGTTAGCTTCAATGTCATGCATTTTGAATGGTAAATTAGATAAAGCTTGGAAAGTTATATCGGAAATTGATTCAGAAAGCAGCACTGTTAGAAAATACAAAGAAATAATTAAAATCATGATTAATCGAATATCCGAAGGAAATGAGGTTGTACTTAATGATTTTCCTTATAATTTAAGAAGAATAATTGAAAGTTCTGCAGAGATTTTGTTCCTTTTAAAATTATTTAAGGGTTTTACCATTAGGTAGATAATTCTCTTCTTTTTTCTTAAATTGAAAACACTGAATTAAAGCATTATTAAATGAGATAGTTCCACTCTTTTTATGTATATAATACCTATAAATAATAAAAGTATAAATAACCGTTAAAATTAAAATAATAATTTCCTTTTTGTTTTGTTATTTCTAATCTTTTTCAATCCAAGACCTAATGATACTAGTTATGCCAAAATCAGAAAACACAATCATAAGCTTTGATTTAGATAACACTTTAATAAATAATAGGAAAGGAATTGTTAGATCCTTCAATTATGCTTTAAAAAAATTTAATCTTCCTGAAGTTAGCAAATCTGTCATTGAAGAAATGATAGGTCTTCCTTTAAATGATATGTTTGCAAAATTCACTGAATTGGATCCTTCAAAATTATCATACACCTTTCGAGAATATTACGTAGCTAAAGGAATTTACCAATCTAAACTGTTACCAGGAGTTAAAAATAAATTAAAGGAGTTAAGAGAGTTTGGTTTCCAGTTAGGCGTAATAACATCAAAAAAGCAGGAAATTGCTATTAAAATCGCAGAGTATTTGAAAATTGATGGATTTTTCGACTATATTTTAGGAGAATCTGATCGAGTAAAGAGTAAATTGGACCCAAATCTAAAGTTAATTCTCTCTGAAGAATATCCAGGATCTAATATTATAATAATTGGAGATCATCCTAAAGATGCCCTACTTTCTAAAAATTTGAGTACTCCGTTTATTGGAGTATTAACTGGTTCTCACACTGAAAATTCGTTAAGAGAAGCTAGAGAAAATTCCGAACTAACTTTAATATTGAAAAGTGTAAAACAGATTAGTATTGGTATGATCCTTGCATTATTAATTAAAAACAGCTAAGATAATAGACTCATATATAAAAAAGATAAAAGAAGAAAAGATTTATTTACTTTTCCCAGGATTCATATTCTTTCATAAATTCATCTGGTTTCCATTGAGAATCCATAAATTTTGGAATTCCACTGCTATCTCGTGGTCCAACTACAACAAAAGCATCAGCTTCATCTTCCAACGCGCCACTTAAACGAGCAGCCATACCAGGAATAACAAGGACTCGATGTTTTACATTATCAAATACATTAAACTCTTTAACGGCTTCTGCAATTCCTCCAGCATTAAACTGACCACCTGCTACAGCACTTTCAATACCTATTCCCTCTGTATCAACAACCAAAAGCCAACAGTTCAGATTTGCTCCTTGCAAATCCTGCTCCACAGGGATCTTGGTCATACGATAATTACTCGTGACGAAAATTGGTGCCATCTCGTCGGGTTCTCCAATTTTATAAATTCCGGCATCTACAGCAGGATAGATCCGCGGATCTGAGAATACACTTTGACGTAAAGTCATTAATGCCAGGAGCGCCCAAATATCCTCCTTTTTCTGACCTGTATGTAAGACAATTAAGCTGGTGCCAATTGATTCCATTATTGCTCCCATGATTATTTCTTGAAATTTATGTTCCCATATTTCTTTATCTTCCCCGATCTTCACTTGGCTCCAATATACAGCAGGAACCCCCATAACTGGCCATCCCGCGTTAATATCCTCTTTGTTAATAGCAGCGCTTCTTAATTGCATAATGTTATCGTAAGTTACTGAAAGATTACCTGGACCGAAAAATGTGCCTGAATCTAGTACTATTTCCTTTACTCCTAACTTCTGTAATGTTGCGCTAATTGACATAAGCTCATCCAGATCGTTTGAAAACACAGCGACGGGTAAATCATTCTTTACGGCAAATGTTCCTAATTGTTCCCAAGAATCTTTTGTTGCAGCATAGAGTAGTGGCTTTTTACTTTTTATTGCTTCTGCAGTATATATCAAATTGTCAGTATTGAAGGTGCATAACATAATGGGTAAGTTTGAAAGCTCCCCTATTTTGCTAGCTGCTAGTTTAAATTGTTCCTTATCTCCCGATACGTTTCGTAAAGCAACACCATCTAAAGTAAGTACATCACCAATCCTCTCTAACTTAATGTCAGTAAGATACTTGACAATTTCCTCTAAATCTGCATCATCATCTGCGATTTCAATGAATATCCCGGTTTGATTATAAAAAGTTAATTGATGTCTCAGTAACACTTCCTCACCGCCAACAGTTAAAGCGCGATCACCTATTCCAATAACTACTGGTTTTTGAGGTGGAGTGATTAATTTTATAAGTTTATTTCGATTTTTTGCTTGTTTTGTATCTTGCATTATATGAGTACAATTCTGAACAATAACCTTTCTTTCTAGGATACCTGTCGCGAAAGCCATGCAGGTATCATATCCGCATTCTTTACAATTACTTTTATCTAAAACAGCGTAAACTTCTAATGGACTTGGCCTCGGCATATCATTTTCTCCAAATACTTAATTCTTGATATCTCTCTTTAGAATATTTTAATGATTAGACTAATTGTAAATTTAATTAAAATGTTATTAAAGAGAAATTCTAATTGATAAATTTGAAGTTATTTGAAATTTTTAGGATTTAATTAATAAATTTTGTATTTATACAAATTTAATATGAAATTTTTCACGTGTTCCTAAGAAAAGAAATAGAGAGGAATCCATAAGGGATTCTCGAATTAATTAGGACAAATTTCTCCACCATGTGGCATAGTTAAAACCCCCCTCCCCATTATTGAATGGTTTGGTATAAATTTATAAGAAAATTTGTATAAAAAGTACGAAAAAAATTAAAATCCTAATATCTTACATTCGACCAAGTTGTAGAATAAATCGAATAATAACATTACAAATTTAATTAATAATATCTATAAATAAACAAGGAAGAATAAGAAGTAATAAAATTAAATACAACAATACAGAATTATAAATAAAAGAATAAATAAGAGAAAAATTCTGATTAAACATTTTACATTTAAACTTAAAGATTCATGCCTCTAAATATAGATTTAACAGTTTTAAATCAATTATCTCAAGGAATGCTAGTGAACCAAATACAAAACATATTTGACAAGTTCTTATTTGATTTGATAGATTATCTTGAGTTAGAACCGAGTTATAAGAAAATTCAAATTACTTTAAGTGAAATATCAGTTAAAGAGCCTAAACCTTACATTCTCGATTCTTATGTTAAAAAAACAGTACAGGATGATTCTTTATTAATTGAATTGTCAAAGAATTATAAATTCCTACCATTTATTTTGTTAAGAGAAGCGTATTATTGTTTTATTCCCAAGGAGATAGAAGATAGTGAAATTATTAAGATTTGTATAAACCAGATATTAGAAAATGATCTGATTAAATTAGATTATCATAATGAATGGAAACAATTAATTAGAAATACTTTAGTTGACAGAGATTTTCTTCTATCTCAATTTGACAGATTACAAAACTTCTTCAACATCGAAGCAACAGAACCTTTTGATAACCCTGTCCAATTTTTTTTCAAGGATATTCGTGAAAATGCAACTTTGATAGGTAATAGAAACGTAGAGTATTTCTATGATATATTGTTTGAAAGGTATTCCTACAAAACTTCAAAATCTTTATTTAGTGAGGAAATAGTTGAAGTATTAAGAATAATTATGATTCTTTTCTACGAATACAAAAGATATCTGAGTTTAACTGATTATCAAACACTTCTGAAAGAACATCTTAAAAATAAAAAAATTAAAACAAATTTAAGTTTAAAAAAGTTTATAGAGAATTTACAATGGATTAATAAATGTACCTCAATTGCTCCATCATATAATAGAGATTATAATACACTCAATATACTTCCAATAAACTGCTCTTTAATGTTTAATCCCCTTATTGAAAAACACAAGATTAAGAAGATATTAACAAACTTTCCATTTTATTCCTCTCCAAAAATTTCAGAAAATGGATTCATAACTGAAGTTTCGATGATTTTCCATCTTCCAAAAATTTACTTAAATGATTTTGTAAAATTCATTCAAAAAATAGAATCAAATGGTTTTATAGTAAATAAGCAAATCTATGTAATGATAAATAACACAAATTTTCTAAACCTGAACTATTTTCTACAATTTGCCAGCACTAAAGGAATTATCGATCCTAATATTAGGACCTATAAAGAGAAGTATGAACTTGAACATTGTATTGAATATCCTATTGTTTCTAAACTAAAAAAATTTTCGATGTTTGAGGTTATTCTTCTGGATCGTATAAGAAATGTATCGGTAACTGGGTTAACATTTGATAAAAGAATTGAAACATTAAATGCTATAAAAGACGATGTACGAAATCAAAAGAGAAGACAAGAGAACATTATTATAGATTTTAAAAATATGATTAATAAAGTAGTTAATTATAGAAACGAATTTCTTCGATTCTTAACTAACAATCAAGACCAAGGTTTTTATTATATATTTGATAGACTAAATTCCATAATAATTTACTTAGATTTAATAGAAAGAGTTTTCCGAAATAATTCTCTAATTAAAAATGAATATCAATTAAAACAATGTTTAAAGGATAATTATTCTGTCAAGAACATTGAAGAAAATATCATTATTAATGATAAGAATCTTCAAGAATGGATATTTCAAGATTTAATTCCAATATATTTCAAATCTAGGACGTTATATAAAGAAGAGATTGAGAAACTTAAATTATATTACAGTGTGCTTGATTCTTGCTATAATCTAAAAATTATAAACCCGAAATCTATAATGAATCTTGTCAAAAATCCAGAATTAGTAAAAGAAGTTCATGAAACGAAGGAAAAAAATCTTAAATTTATATTTAAGTCTGAGAAGTTATCAAAGATAACAAACCAGAAAATTGAATCGACTTTAGAGGAACTATTAAAGTCTAATCCCCCAATAATTAAACCAATGTTGGTTAACACAATTTTTACTAGCACATTTGCTAAATATTATCCAATCCTTATTCTCAAGTATTCTCCTGAAACTCTTAAGAAATTAGCGAAGTTAAGAACTTATTTTCCAAGATTGATTATGAGCGACATAGAAGACTTAATTACAGAGGAGAAATTAATTTTTGTTTTAATATATATTGTAAATATCAAGGAAAAAGGCCAATTCTTATCAATTCTACATATGTATTTTAAAGATGAGCTTGTTTCCTATAGACGTTACTACTGGAGAGGTATAGAGCGAATATCAAAATTATTGGAATTTAAAGATTTTTATGATTTTGAAAACCACCAATTTTTTTATACAAGAGATCTTTTTGATCAACTTTTTATTTTCACTAAACAAATTTTAGGAAACAAAATTTTCACTAGTTATAATAAGAATATTCCCTTATTTGAGTCTAAAATTTTCTGGTCAACTAGTCTAAACATGGATGCTCTCGTAAAATTAATAAAACTTAGACTTTCATTTCAAAACATTAATTTTAAATTGAGTATTCTAAATGATTTCATGTCATTTCGGGGGAACTTGAAAAGTTATCTATTAACACAAGTAAAATTTCTTTCTATTAAATCTGCGGAATTTTTTAATCAGTATGTTAAATCAATAAAGTTTTTACCTGCATTCCGTAAGTTTGGAATGGCACAATACCATCTTTATTTTCGTCCACATGATAATGTAGACCTAAAACTCATATTAACTAACTCATTTCAGAAAGTTGAATATCGGGCCAGTATAGAAGAAAATCAAGCAATTTATATTAAATATCTTTTCCCCTATAAAAAACCAAATAAAACATATTTAAATTGGTTAATAAAATCAAAAAAAGCAGTAAAGGAAAGTTGCTTATTTTATAAAAAAAAAGTGTTCACAGTAATCCATTTTGATCATAGTTTAAGTTCTAATGGATGGAATTATTCTTCAAATAGATTTAAAATTCATGTTCAGAATGTTTTATTTAATCCTAACTATCGGCAAGAAAATCCCAATTTGAGAGAGTTTAATCTTGAAGAATATCCTGAAGATATTATTTTTGGTCCATCTTCTCTTGAGTTCAACATGCTATCTCAGGTTTATAATTGGCAAGCATACGATATCAAATCCTATTTAGGATCCAAAAAACATTCAATAATAGATAACATCACAAAACTCATTGAAAAAAATTTAATCTTTCCCTATATATCACTGAAAAATTTAGATTTTCAAGATAAGATTTCCCTAATATTACCTAACATTAAAGTCGAATTAAACAAAAAGATAATTGAAATTTTCAGTTTTTTTAATTTTTGCCGAATATATGAAATCGAAGGGGAACTTTTTATCTATGGATTAGAGGAAATTGAAACGTTTGAAAATGGATTTTTAATTGAGATATGGTTCCCTAAATGTGAAATGGATGAATATCTTGACGTCTTTGATTTATTAACTCAGTATTTAGGAATTAAATATTATTTGATTTTGAGTGATTTAGTAAATGGAAAAACACTACTTAAATCAATTTTTGGTAATGCTAATTTTCTAAAAACATATAATCCTCTAATTAACTTTAAGTGGAATGGAAAAGATAAGATTTGGATGAACCATAAACTCTTTAATGAAAAATTTGAATCAATTTATCCTGATTTATTTTTTGGTTTTAAAAAAGATAACAATAATAAAGATCAAAAATCACTACAAAAATCATTTGAGAAGCCAGAAACACCGTAAGCACATAATTGATATTTAGTTCCTACATTTAAAACGGCCATAAATATGATTATTATAATTTTTTTTACTTCTTATCACCAATAACCTCTGTCATTTTTCTTCAATAACTAAATCGGTCATAGAACGTATATAGTTCAGAATAAGATATACTTTTCCCTTATTGATATTCATGTCAATGAAAGTTCAAATGCTTTTTTCCCTATTTTAACATTTACGTCAAATTAAATTTATAGAATAGAACGCTTCTACTTATCGATCAAAGCTTTAATGAAAATATTTAAATATCATACTCCTACCCAATATCTTTTAAGACAAAAAAATTATTATCCAGAGTTAGGCAGGAAAAAGTATCCCCCCCTCCTACAATGGTTGGGGATTTACTTTTCTAATCTTTTTTTTATATTATTCTTTAAATTTAAAAACAAGAAAAAAAAGTTTTTCTTTATGAAGTCTAATTGAAGTTAATAATATTCTGTTTTCGATACTAGCAAAGCGAAGAATCCATAGAAAATAATATTTACCACACAACTTATAGCTAAAGATATTAAGATCAGTTCGAAACCACTCCATCCATATGTACTTGTCATGGTTGCTTCAAAAGTAGGACTTAAAATTATACATATAACTAAGGCTATAGTACTAATGACGGCTGTTAATACCCATCCTGCAAATCCTTGAAGTTTGCTTTCAGCGAACTTTCCTGCTAGAATTGCTGCGATAAGCGGTGCAATTAGAAAACCCAATCCAATTATAAGAAAATCCAATATATTTGGGGGAAAAATAGGCAGAATAATAACCCAGTTTAAAAGTATTGAAGGAACACTAGCAATCGCACCAAAAAGATAATATATGATCATAAGTGGAGCATATTGAGGTGAACTAGGATTAAACCTATTAAGTAATTCATCAAATCCCGGACCTAATGCTAAATATAGTATTGAAAATATAAAATTTAATGCAATGAAAGCAACTAAACTTAACGAAAATGTTTTTCCAAATCCCATTTTTACTAAACTCGTATAATAATTAATTTTGATTAAGAATACAGATTATTATGATATAAATGTAATTAATTTTTAAATTTTAGCGTGAATCAAAAATACCTTAAATATGTCATCGGAAAAAACTCCTCGAATTTCTATTCTTTGGAAAAATTTCATTGGCTCAAACGGTATATATTAAAATGTTTTTGTACAAAAAATCCCATCCTCTGGAAATTCAAATTACATATCCAAAATTTATATATTTTAATTTTCTTAATATATTGATAATTAAATGAGAAGAAATAGCAAGCATTTTGCTCTTGGAAAACTTAAACACGAATATTTGGCTAACTTAATTGCAGACCTAGATATCACTGATGAGAGGGTAATATCTGGTTCTAAAATTGGGGAGGATGCTGCTGTAATTGACATTCCTGGTGAAAAATATTTAGTTACTAAAAGTGATCCAATCACCTTTGCTACAGATCGGATAGGCTATTATGTAGTAAATATAAACGTTAATGATCTTGTATGTACTGGGGCAAAACCAAAATGGTTTCAACCTACAATATTATTACCGGAAAAGAATACCACTACGGAGCTAATTGGACAGATCTTTGAGGATATAAATAATACATGCAAATCTATGGAGATTACGGTAATCGGAGGGCACACAGAAATTACTTCGCAACTCAATAGACCTTTGGTTATAGGTTCGTTAATAGGAGAAGTTGATAAGAATAAACTTGTTCTTAATTCAGGTGCAGAGCCGGGAGATGCAATAATATTAACTAAGGGTATATTTATTGAAGGTACTTCTATAATAGGGCGCGAAAAAGAAAAGTTGCTAATAGATCAAGGATTTGACCTTGAGTTTATACAAAAATGCCAAGACTACTTATTTGATCCCGGCATAAGTGTTTATAGAGAAGCTATACTAGCCCATGAAAATTTTAATATCAAATCATGTCACGACCCTACTGAAGGAGGAATCTATACTGCTATAGCCGAAATGACAATTGCTTCAATGACTGGAGTCATTATTGAAGAAGAAAAAATAACTATATTACAGGAACCCAAAATCTTTAGTAAAATGTTTAATCTTAATCCATATAATACAATTTCATCTGGTTCCTTATTAATTGCTGTAGACCAAGAAGATTCATCTGAGTTAATTGATCTATTAAGAAAAAATAATATTATTGCAGAAAAAATAGGTAATTTTGTATCTGAAGATAAAGGGTTAAGAGTAAAGAAAATGGATGGAAAATTCTATCCTCTTAAATACTCTGAGACTGATGAGATAACAAAAGTCTTTTAACTCATAATAAAGTTGATTTGTTTTATAGATTATACTAATATTTTTATTTCTAAAGCTTTATTTTATTAATATATAGGTTTAATTAGGGTTGTAAGGTACCGAATATATATTGATATTAAATAAATAATTGAACAAATTTGGATAATAAAGATTTAGTTGCTATATTAGAATTCTTTGAAGAAAAAGTCAAGGGATTAGGATTTGACCTTAAATTAGAAACAAGTGTGTTCTTCGAAATTATAGAAAAGAAAAAGGAGAGTTTCAAAGAATTTCAACATAAAATTACTTTAAAATGGGATGAGTTCAACCAAAAAAACCAGAACAGAATTATTAAGAAAACATTTACAACCTTTTTCTATGATAATTTTCATGATTTTCTTACGTATTTTTTTCAGACCTTCTTTGGATTTAATGTGAATTTATTAGAATTGAAAAACAAAGAAAAAATCTCTGATGAATTCTTATTTTTGGAGTATACATATTACTTAACCCCAGAGGAAGAAGAAGCTTTTCAAAACATCTCAAGAAAATTCGAATCTGAGGTTTTTCATGGTTTTTCATTTCCGATGGGATACCTTTTTTTTCTTATTCGATTCTTAGGTTTGATAATTAGAAGAACAATTCAAGAACAAACTTTCATCATGTTGGATGCAATAATCGTTGAAATAAGCGAGAAGCATACATCATTGAATTTTATGATAATTATAAAGGATAGTAAGGATGAAATATTTCATAGTTACTACAATATGGCCCTTTATTATTTTCTTAGACCTTTTGAAGGTATTTCCGAAGAGTATTATAACAAACTTCTAAAAGGAAGAGAAAATCTTTACCAACTAGCGCTGGATGATTATCCCTCAGCAAAAGAAAAATTAGTTAACTTGTTATATTACTTTTATAAAAAGTGTAATTTATTACAGAGTTTTTCCCCATTGTTAGATTTCTTTAATTTTGTAGGAGCAAGGGTAGAAGATTCTGTATTTTCAAAAATTGATATTATCAAAAAGGAATTTTTAGCAAATCTAGATGATTACAGTTCAGAAAAAAAAAGTACTCTAATTAAATTTTTCAATTTTCTTGATAAAAAATCAACATTATACTCAACATTTCAAGCAAATAATCTTCCATCTCAAAAATCTCAACTTAATTTATTCCTTTTATATATGAAATATTATTTTGGGAGTGGACTTGAAGCTTTAGAAGTAGGTGATTTACTCTTTTTACCACTAGTTTTCAAGAAATCTTTAGATAACCACAATAAGAATGTAGATGATGTAATAGGAACTAATTCAATTAAAAATATAAGCAAACTTCTAAATTTTCTTTATTCACTATCTAACATTGAGTATATTGATCTTTTTTTCAAGAAGATCTTTAAGAAGAACATCTCTCATTTAAATTATGGTTTTTTTAAAACATTTTTAAAAAGCTTTAATTCAAATTTTGTATCAAGAATTAATCAAGAAAATGAAATTCTCTCTGAAAATCCTGAGAATTTCCCTTATACCTTTGATGTAATTGTAGACCATATTTGTAGAATTCTTTATGTATTAATTGATAAAATCTTTCTTAGGACTAATCCTAATGATGCCTCTAAGAACTTTATTGATCCTAGAAGCCGTTATATAGGGAAAAACATTGCCCTAAGAGTATTAGAATTATTTG
>JAGXNR010000084.1 GCA_019894875.1 Promethearchaeota archaeon
ACAATAAACTGATGCTCTGAACACACAGCATTAAGTGGTACTTGAATTTTAATTATACCAAACTTTTTTTGAGAAAAAACTGAATCTGGAACATTTATATTTTTCATTTCCCCACAAGTCGGGCATGAAATTTCAAGCACTTTAAAAGTATCCAACATTATATAAGAAAGATAATATGTTCCCTTATACAATAAGTCGTTAACTCTACATAAAAATTTTGACAAAATTTATATTATAAATGAAATTTAAAAGTACATTTTAGAAGTTTATAATCAAAATTTTGATAAGGGTACTTATTTTTTTCTAACTAAAATAATAACTAACACTGAATAAAATTAATTAATCTTCTACTTTTCTTATTTTTAAATTAAATACATTTTAATTAAAACTGATAAATTATGAATATTGAAATTTCTGATGAAGATTCTGAATATATGTATCATATTATACAAGAAATTATCGAGGAATGTGGTCCTCGAATGCCCTGTAGCCCACAAGAAGCAAAAGGCGCTGAAATTGTAAGAAAAGAACTTGAAAAAACTTGCGATGAAGTCAATGTTGAACCATTCACTTGCCATCCAAGAGCAGCTTTGGGTTATATTAGATTGGATATTATTTTAGTAATTATGTCATTTAGTCTTTTTTTTATAATTCAACTATTCCTGGATACTTTCATGGCCCTCATTTTCGCATTTATCATTTTTGGTTTAAATTTCTTAGCATTTCTAATAATTTGGTATGAATTTTTTAATTATAAGGAGTTTGTGGATCCCTTATTCAAAGAAAAACCTTCTCAAAATGTAATAGGCAAATTTAGAGCTGATAGTGAAGTTAAAAATATTATAATATTTTCAGGACATATAGATAGTCAATATCAATTTAATCTGTTAACATATTTAAAGGCAGGTTATGGGATAGTTACACTTCTCGGATTAGGTATATTGTTTCTCTGGATTGGAGTTTCTTTAATCTTCTTATTGGTGACAATACTTGCTTTTATTATACAATTTCCACTTATTTATGATTTATTTTTTAATATAGTTATTTGGTTTTTAATAATTGGTGGAATACCCCTAATTGCTTTATTATTCTTCACAAGTCCAGGAGAAAAAGCAAATAAAGTACCTGGAGCTGTTGATAACCTGAGTGCTATTGCTGTTGTATTAGGTCTAGGGCGCTACTTAAAAAATCACAAAGATGTTATCCCCAAAAATACAGAAGTGAGATTGATTGCATTCGGATGCGAAGAAGCCTTTTTAAGAGGTGCTTTTCGCTATGTAGCAGCACATCTAGATGAATTAAAAGGAGTAAATACTGAAGTTATAAATTTGGAAATGTTTCAAGGTTCAAATGAAATTTTTATATGGAATTATGAACCTACAACAAGAACACATCATTCCGAAGAATTAATTCAGAAGGTACTTAAAACTGCAGAAATTTTAAATATAAAAGCTAAAATCTCACCAATGGGTGGAGAGGGTGTAATTGGAAAACTTCTTGGTAAAACATCAGGGGGCACAGATGCTGCAGCTTTTTCAAAATCAAATATTAAAGCATGTACTATTACATCAACAGGATTATTGAAAGCATCAGAATATTGGCATACCCCAAGAGACACTTTTGATAAAATTGAAAAAGGTGCCTTAGAGAATGCATTAACTTTCTGTGAAGGATATATAGTAAATAAATCTGAAACGCATTAATTATCATTAATTAACGTTGATGATAAAAAATATATTTCTAATCATGTGGGATCGGAAATAGTGTAATTAAAAACAGATTAGAAAAAAAAATGAAAGAATTCTATCTATTTTTCTTCGTTAGAATTCTTAAAAATAGCATCATAAAAATCATTGGAAGAATGCTGTTTCCTAATATTAAATATAATACTGAATTTATCGGTGTAATTGAAGAAGGATAAAATATAATCCCAAATGCATTTATTAGGTAGTGAACAAGGATACAAGGAATTATACTTTTTGTCTTGAAATACATATAAGAGAATGTAATTCCTAAACAACTAGCAAAAAACACCTGAAATGATATTGACACAGGATCTGGGATAGTCAATAAATTAACATAATGGAAGAGCCCAAATATTATTCCATTTAATAGTATTACTGTTGTTTGAGTATATTTCTTTTTTTGTAAACTTAAAATAGCACCTCTGAATGCTACTTCTTCCCATATTGCCGGTATAAGCATGTATATTATGGCAAACCATCCCATAGCAAAAAGACTGGGTCCAGGTGGACTAAATAACACCTCAAAAATTATTTGATAATTATAACTACCAAATAATAGACCAATTATAAAGCTGACAAGTCCATAAATTAGAAAAATACTAATCCCAATGAGAAGTTCCTGCCATACTGGTCTAAATGGTTTAAGTCCAATTGCAGTTGAGTATTGTTTAAGAGTTTCCTTACCATTTGGAAGTTTTAGCCCAAAAGGAACAATCACTAAGTATAAAAGTGCTAAAGATCCCATTATTAAGAAAAATTCAACAAATCTCAATGGAATAATAGGTAGTTGTTCTAAAATAAATTGAAAAGGGAATGCTATAATCCCGGGTACAAACAGAATAAATAGAAAAGCTAATATCAATATTACTAAAGTGCTTACATTTACATGTTCTCTTAAATATCCTCCTGTTTTATAAACTGGCATCTTTTCAACTTTAGGAAACATTCTGTTGAAAATAAAAACCATTAATGCTAATTCAAGAATGCCGACTACACCTAAAACTATTAATCCAATAGTAAATCCAAAAAAAGCGATTAAAATATTCCCAACTATTAAAATTGTTAGAAAAAGTCCAATATCAGAAAAGATCATTGCGATCCATTTTAATATCTTGTTTTCCTTATGTAATTCTTCAATTATGTACTTGTATTTCATTTGTCCGAAGAACTTGATTTTTAATATAAATATAAATAAAAGTAAAGACCACGCAATTGGGAGAGTTATAAGGAGTAGTATAATCACTAAAATTGATTGTGTCAATAAAGTAAGGACTATTGAAGTCATAACAAGTGAAATTCCTTGGAGTGATAACATTAAAATTATTTTTGCTTTTGCTTGATCCCGCGGAACAAGTGGTAATGAAGCTAAAGTTGAACTACCTGATTCTTCAATATTTAGGAATCCTACTATTAGCATTATTGGGATGAAAAGATAGATCATAAGTATAATAGACCAAATCATCAATATTGATTCAGTTGAAATTGTTATCTCGTTGAATATTCCCATCATTGTTAAAATCATTATCAATGGATAAAAAATAGGGAAGAATAGAAACATAAACGACTGAATATCTCGTGTCGAAGAAGATATATCTTTACGCAAGTATGCCTTAATTGGTGTAGTAGGTTTTAATTCAAATTGAATCTCCTTCCTCTCTACTTTTTCTACTTTTATTTCTGTTGAAATTGCACTATGTAAAGCCCGTTGAGCAATTTTGAATATCGCCCAGGTTAATACAATACTTAATGCAAACCCTGTTAGTGTAGTAAGCATTAAAATGGGATGTACTTGATATTGAAGGGTATTTAATGATACTAGAAATGCAGGAGCAAATAGGAAAGGAATTAGAGTGAAAAATATAATCAAAATGAATGAAGGTTCATTAGTACTGAAAACTAAAAAAAAGCTTTCAACAGCACTTATTCCCCAACTGAATATAAAACTAGTTCCAAACATGATAACAAAATACCCTACCATAGTGACAGTTCTGATTATATTCGCGTTCTTTGATTTCATTTTCGATTCTGAAAAAAGAAAACTTATTTTCTCCCCAATTATTACCAGAATACTAAAACTGAAAATTACATTCACAACAGATACAACTAGACAAATTAAGAATATTATAATATCTTGTGTTGCGATAAGCATAATTATTGGAAATCCTACTGTTAAAACTATTAAGGGAATATCTAAATTACGAAATAAAGCCCATAGACCTATTTTTTTTAAACTCTTTTTAGAAAATGGTAGCGTCTGCAACCACTTGAAAGCATTACCTGACATGAAAGATCCAGTAGAAAGCATTCCAAACATAAGCATATACATGAGTGTCATCCCGAAAAATATCATAAATAGAAAAGAAGATACGAAAAAAATTGTATTTATTGAATAGATTCCCATATTATCTGTAATCTGGAAATACGTAACTAACGGCAATAAAGGCAAAAATAGAAAAAGAAATGAAAAAACAATTTTAAGTGCCCAAGATTGGTGTTTAATATAATTTTTATTCTTTTTTAATTTTTCAACAAATTTTGCTTGATGCGCTCCTGCACTAGCCATCTGGCTTTCCATTAAAATCTCAAGAGTCGGATATTTCGCAATAGAATAGAAAGATTTTTGTTTTTGTTCTTCCATACTCATCAACACTATTAATTTTTCATTTTAAAAGATGCTCTTAATTTTTCAATAATCTCATTAACGGAAGTATCTTGTTCCGTTAATCTTAAAAATACATCCTCTAAGCTTGCACCAACTTTATCGGCTTGCAAGCGAAGTTCTTCCATTGTACCTATTCCTACCATTTTTCCTTTATTTATTATCCCAATGCGATCACATAAATCTTGTGCTATTTCCATAATATGGGTAGAAAAGAGAACTGAACCTCCTCGTTGTGTATGGAGTTCTAAAATAGTTTTAACAACTCTTACAGATTTAGCATCGAGACCAGCGATAGGTTCATCTAAAATTAATAAATCAGGTTCATGAAGAATCGCTGCGATTATTTGTAATTTCTGTTTATTTCCATGAGATAAAGTAGCAATTAATTGATCATAATATTCAATTGCATCCAAATTTTCTAAATAACCTTTTGCGAGATCTGTAGTTCCTTCCTCATCTAAATTTCTAATTGATGCAACGAAATTGAATAAGTCTTTTGGGGTTAAAGATTTAAAAATTAGGGGCTCTTCCGATACATAACCAATACGTCGTTTGATCTCAACTTCATTCCGTTCAGGATTTAATCCAAATACACTCATCTCTCCTTCATTTGGTTCCAACAATCCTAAAAGAAGTTTGATTGTGGTCGTTTTCCCGGCGCCATTTGGACCTAGTAATCCAAAAACTTCTCCTTTATTGATATCAAAAGAAATCCCATTTACCGCTTTTACATCCCCAAAAAACTTCTTTAAACCGGAAATTTGAACAATTTTATTATCAGACATATCTATTCATTAAAATTAATATATAGTCATATAATTTATTATCATATATTTCTAAATATACTTACATATATTATTATATTTAAAGGTATTGAAACCTTTAAAAACTGTGAGAAAAACAACTTTTTCTAATAAATTCCGAGGTTTTATTGATATATATAGATATATATATTTTTGATGCATAATAAAAAATCCCTTGATATAGAAAATCATTGAACTTTCGAGATTTCTTTTTGTCTTACGATCATGATTATTGAAATTATTACGAGGGAAATCCCAATTAAATGAAAAATTGTGAATAATTCCCCTAATAAAAAACTAGCAAACAGGGACGTTACGATTGGAGTGGGTGCTATTATAATAGTTGCTTTGGATACATCCAAATACGAAAGTGTTTTATACCAACAAAACAGACCCGACCCATAAACAACACCCATAGCTATAAAGAAAAATAAATTGACAGGATCGTTGAATACATTCAGATTTTCAACAGGAAAAATAATGAGATATATAGTTAGTAGAATAATTCCCGAAATAATATTTCTGATAAATACCATCTGCGTGGGGGTCATTTCATTTCGGTCAAACATAGATTTTGTCATCGTATGACCTAACATCCATAAAAACGTTATAAAGAGTAAAATTAGAACCCCGGTAATAATATCCATATCATAAACAGTAGTAAAAGAACCTTGCGTTATAGCTATAAATAAACCAAAGAATAAGATAACAGAAAAAATAGCTTGTGTTTTAGTAATTCTTTCCTTTAGGATTAAAACACCAAATATCAATCCGAAAAACACAGAGGTCTTTTGGGTTAAGGAGCCGTTTATAGCACCTGCTAAATTATATCCGATAAAAAATAACAGCTGGTTAAGGCCAAAAATACTACCGATTAGAATTAGGAGCCATATGTTTTTTTTCCAATTTTGCCACACCGTCGTTTTAGACACTATTTCTTTAATATTATTATTTGATTTTTTTCTTTTTATCTCCATCATCATCAAAGGAAAGAACATGATTGCCTCAACTAGACAAGTCATTGCCGCGAAGATAAAGGCGTCAAGAGATTGTGGTCTTGCATTGGCTACGATGGGTTGGAATCCCACTATAATTACACCCAATCCTCCAAAAATAAGTCCTTTCTTAGTGCTATTCTCCACGTTATATAATAGAAACATTAGGAACTTAAAAGTTTTAGAATTTTAAAGCGATGGTTTATTATTTTTCTTATGGTAATAGATAAAGCTTGGTTTACTAAGAAAATAAATGATTTCTTAAGCAATGACGAAAGTAATAAAATGGTAGGAGTAGATAATTCTTTAATTTTTGAGTCAAACACAATTGTTGGATTTTCTTCTGGAGATGATCCCATTTTTGATGAGTATAAAAACATAATTGGGAAATTCCATCTTACTCCAAAAGAAGCTTTTAGTAAATTCTGCGATAAAAATAACATAAGCTCAACTCTAAAAGATTTATCAATTGTTGCGTTTGTCCTTCCTATTAATGAGAAGACTAAAAAAGAAAATTATGAATATTCAAAAACTATGCCATCTGAAAGATGGGCTCACACTAGACTTTATGGGGAGCAGTCTAACGTGAAATTACAGAAATACTTGGTTCAAGAATTAAAAAAAGAAGGTATTATTGCAGTTGCACCCCAGACTGAAAACTATTTATTTAAAGTACACCAAAAACATGAAAATGGAGTATGGGCTTCAACTTGGTCTCACCGGCATATGTTGTTTGCCTCTGGATTAGGTTCATTTGGATTATCTGATGGGTTTATCAATGTACGGGGTAAAGCAATGAGATGCGGGAGTATTATTGTTGATTATAAATTACCTTCTGATGCCAGTGAGAGACCTAATGATCCATATGAATATTGTACAGAATGTGGTGATTGTATTAAAAGGTGTCCTGCTGGTGCGATTTCATTTGAATCCCGTCATGACAAACAAAAATGCTCTGCTCATTGTTTCAGTGCTATACCATACATAAGAAAAAATTATGGTATTGATATTTATGGATGTGGTTTATGTCAAGTTTCCGTTTCTTGTTCTTCGGGCATACCAGAGAAAAAAATCTAATAACAAAGAAGATACTAATTTTTTCTCATAAAGTTTTTTTACCTAAGAAAATTAACAGAAAAAGTTATCTCAAAAATAATAAATTATAAAAAGATCTGGAAGTGTGTTAAAATTACTGAAGCTTATGCTATCTTAACCAATGACCTTTCAAAAGAATTTGGGAATATTATTGCAGTAAAGAATTTAAACCTTAAAATTCCATATGGAGTAACTTATGGATTACTTGGTCCTAATGGAGCAGGGAAAACTACCACTGTGAGGATGTTGAATTCAATTATCACACCAACATCAGGAAGCGCTCAAGTTGTCGGGTATAATATTATAACTCAAAGTAAGCAGGTAAAAATTAATTCTGGATTTCTACCAGAAACACCTGGATTGTATCAGAAATTAACAGCAAAAGAATTTTTAGAGTTTGTAGGGGAATTGTATTATTTGCCTAAAGAAGTGATATTTTCCCGTATTGATGAATTGATTGGTATTTTTGACCTAGAAGGACGTGAGAATGATCTTTTAGAAGGATACAGTCGGGGAATGAAGCAAAAAGTATGTTTGTGTGCAGCTTTAATACAAGATCCAAAAATAATTTTTTTAGATGAACCAACCTCTAATTTAGATCCAGCAGCTGCAAGAATGGTTAAAGATCTGATATCTGATCTTACGAAAAAAGCTGATAAAACAATATTTATCTGCACTCATCTTCTTGATGCAGCAGAAGAACTCTGTGATTTAATTGGGATTATTGATAATGGGGTTTTAAAGGTAGAAGGGAGCCCAAAAGATATAATTGAATCTGCAAAAGCAAAAGATTTAGAGGATGCTTATCTCAAGATAATGGGTGCAACTCGTATTGAGGATCTATTAGCGTGGAGAGAAGAAATTCCAAGCAGTTCTGAAAAAGATAAAAAGAAGAGAATAAAGAAAAAAAAGAAAGTCGAGTAGAATGGCTCTCTGGAAGCAAATAGCTAAAAACGAGATAAGATTAAGAACAAGTCTTTTTCGTAAGCACAGAATTCCCTTTTTCATTATTTTATATTCTTTATCTCTTTTTTGGGCTTTTTTTCTATGTCCTCTTATATTTGATATATTTATGCCAACTTTAGTAAATTTAGTGGGATCACCGATTCTACAGGTTGTTTCCTTATTAATTGAATATGGAATGATGGTATTCTTCATATTTGTATTAATGTATCCATTAAATACTGTCTATAGAAGAACTGAAATTGGTTTTAAAGAAATTTTACTTTCATCCCCAGCAACAACGGGAGATATATTTCTAGGGGAATTCGTTGGAAAATTTCCAATCTATACAGTTATGTTGCTAATTACAACTCCCCTCATAATAGGTTTAATTAATCCAATTGTTAATCTTAATTGGATCCAATATTGTATAATATATCTATGTATTTTTGGAATGTTGATTTTTGCTGCTTTAATTGGTTCAATAATATCCTCTTTACTTGAACATAAAATAGCCAAAAGTGAACGTGCCAGAGATCTAGGGAAGGTCTTAATGTTTATTCTTTCAATTGCAATAATTGCGTTAATCTATTCCTTACAATTTTTATTTAGCTTTCTTATTAATAACCCTCAATTGAGAAATTGGGTTAGCTTCTATCCCTCTCTATGGTTTTCGAATATTATTCTATATTTTATTGAGCCAAGTTTGATAAGTAGCTATTTTTTAAATATTTGGTATAGTTTTGCACTTGCTATTATTGTTCCATCCTTTACTCTTTACATTGCATATAAAAAAGCGGATAAATTTTTTACAGTTGAGGGGGGTATCGAAAAAATTTCTTCTATAATAAAAAAAGAGAACAAATTTTACGTACTTGTTCGAAAATTAACAGGTCATAAATGGGAAGGCTTGATTATTACTCAATTAAAAGAATTTTTAAGAAAGAAAGAAACAATAATGAATATTATATATGTTTGTGGAATCACAGGAGTGCTAGGTGTGGTTTTTTCATTTACTATGGGTACAATTGAATTGATGGGCCAATCAATTATTATCGTTTTAATTATTATTATGGGGGGGATGATGTATGGTTTACTTTTCGGCAGTTATATTTTTGTTGGCTCAAAAGACCTCATTTGGACTTATAAGAGGAGTCCTAGAAACGTTCGAGCTTTAGTGTATTCATATATCCTTACAATGCTAATATTCAATATTATGATGACAATAGGACTTACAATTTTCTTTGCTGTCTTCTTTGAATTTGATATCCCCACAGTAGTCTTTTTTTTTACTTTTTATTTAATCTATAATCAATTAGTTATATTTCAAGCAATTGGGATTCAATGTTTTAGTCCCTCGTTTGAAGAAAAAGGGCGTACTATGACTACTAACAATTTAGTTCTAATGGTTCTACAGATGGTACCATTTCAATTTATTTTTATCCTTCTTCTAGTAATATTTGAACCACCAACTTCACCGGAGCTTGCTAAATTTTATTTTTTAAATCCTATGTTACTTCTTTCAGCAGTAATTGCTATTCCGTTGTTGTTCTTTGGGATTAAACATTTAAGTAAAATTGAATAAAGATTTATAAAAAATTATTTGAAAAAATAAAGGAATTTATTTACTATAACTCCCAAATTGAGGAAATTTCTTCAATTGTTCTGAATTAAATATTGGACCATCTTTACAAACAGAAATGTCATTATTTTCTCCAATACAGCAAGAACCGCATAAACCTACCCCACATTTCATTTTCCTCTCAAGAGATGCTTGAACTCTAATATTTTTTGCTTCAGCAAGATCTAATACTTTTTTCATCATAATTTCTGGACCGCATGTAAGAATTAAATCAATATTATTGGCAGATATAATTTCGTCAATACTGTCAGTTACATAACATTTTCTGCCAAAGGAACCATCATCAGTAGTACACATTATATTAGGAATGAGTTCCATTAATCTATCCGCGAAAATTAATGAAGCTTTATCTTTAGCACCTATTGCTACAAAGATATTCTTATCAGTAACGTTTATTGACTCAATTAGAGATATTATTGCGGCAATTCCCATTCCACCTCCTATAATAAGAATATTAGTAGCACCCTCATAATTCCATGGATTTCCGAATGGACCTCTTATGCCAATAGAATCCCCTACAGTAAGCTCAAATAATTTAGTTGTGCCATCTCCGATTTTTTGAACTGTAATTTCAATTAGATCTCCTTCTACTCTTGAAATTGACATCGGTAAAAAATCTACATCTGGAAGCCATAAAAATACAAACATCCCTGCTTTATAAGTATGTGCAATCCTCTCGTTCTTTAATATAATGCTCTTTATGTCTGGTGAATGCTCCACTATCGATTCAATTTTAACTATGTCTGTTTTGCATCGAGTGATGTCAAAAACTAAAGCTTCATTAGTTTTTGGGAGGGTTTTAACCCTAAGGAATCCTTTTTCAATGGCTAAATCATATATCTTTTTTCCTCTCTCCGTTCTGATAATTAAAGTTTTCCAGCCCTCTTCACTCCCGATATTTCCTACAGAGATATCCGCAAATGAAGCAGTATAATCAGAACACGAAAAACAAGCATTTCGGATTGATTTTTCATAGATATAATTTAAGGGGATTTCTTTCATCCCCGAATTCGAAAATACTTTCATTTTAAATTTATTTTTATCTGCACCAACTTTTATAATCTCTTCTGCATTAATACCGTATTCATTAAAGCATTGAGTTAGAAGTTGGTTATAGTAAGTTCCAAAACAAAATGTCCCAATGGTTAGTGTAATAAGATCATAAGCTTCATAATCAAAGATTGGGTGATTCTGTAATTTCCGTAGCGATTGAATTTGGCAAGGGGTTCCAACTACAGCAATATCAGTATATTCTTTATTGATAGCATCTCCCACAAGTGATATTGTAGGGCTCTGACTTGGTTTATATCCTATCCCTTTAAAAACCTCTTTTTGATTTTTAGCAATTATAGGAAAAGGGATGAAATTTTTATCCTTATCAGTTACTATTGAACAATCAATCAAACCTGCTTCCATTGCGGCAAATAATAAGGTTGTGATTGGTCCTGCTTCTATAGGTACATTTTCTTTAGCCTTCTCTGTAAGTTCTACGGAGACAATTTCTAAATAATGTCCCAAAATCTTATTGTGTTCTTTTCCAAATACCCATTCTCCCAAGGCTCCTTTATATCCGATCATACTTTCCGTAAGCATAGCGAAGAATAATAAAAGAAAACCTGCAAATAATTGCTTTTTTAATATTTTTAATGCATTTTGACCCTTCATATAAC